>JAYSQD010000047.1:0-6697 GCA_043721835.1 Arenimonas sp.
GCTCGCGAAAAACCCTCGACGCAAACCATCGTAGCAGCGAGCTCTGCTCGCGAAAACCCTCGACACAAACCATCGTAGCAGCGAGCTCTGCTCGCGAAAACCCTCGACACAAACCATCGTAGCAGCGAGCTCTGCTCGCGAGCGAACCCTCTATGCAGATCATTCGCGAGCAGAGCTCGCTCCTACAACAATTATTTCCACCCACCGCTTCCCGCACACAGCCTGCTTATGTTTAACTGTGCAGGATGAAACCAAGTCTACAAATTCGACAAACGCAATCACTCACCCTGACGCCGCAGCTGCGCCAGGCGATTCGTTTATTGCAGTTATCGAGCGTCGAACTGGAAACCGAAATTTCCGAAGCACTTGAAAGCAATCCCTTGCTCGAAGCACTCGATGAAGCGGGCAACGATGGTGATGAAATGCCAACAGAACCGGTTACCGAAGTTGCTTCAGATACCAACGAAGCTGGCGAAAATAATAACGATGTTGATGTCATCGAAAACAACGAAGAATTTGACTGGTCCGACGACGAACCTCGCAGCTCAAGTGCGAAAAGTGAAGATTTTGAAAGTGAATTCGGTACCGCAGCGCCGATGGATTTATGCCAGCACCTTTTATGGCAATTACGATTAAGCCATCTATCCATTAAAGATATCGCCATTGGCGAAGTGATTATTGAAGCGATCAACTGCGATGGTTACTTGCTCGAATCACCCGAAGGCATACAAGAGGCACTGCTGCCGGAAGTCCATGCCGACTTGCAGGAAATCAACACCGTACTACAATTAATCCATCACTTTGACCCGGTCGGTGTTGGCGCGAAAAATTTATCGCAATGCTTATGCATCCAATTACAGGTTTTAAGTCAGGACACTCCGGGCTTGTGCCTGGCAAAAAAAATTGCCCACGAGCATCTCGAAGCCTTGGCCAAACTCGGTTCGGAAAAACTGGCATCGCAATTAAAAATCGCGGCTGCCGACATGCAGGAAGCGGTTGCTTTATTAAAAAGTCTGGACCCGAAACCCGGGCTGCAAATCAGTTCCGACGTGCCCGATTACGTGGCACCCGATTGCATTGCCACTAAACAGAAAGGCGTCTGGCAAGTCAGTCATGCCCGCGGTAGCCAGCCACGCATCGGTATTAATCGACATTATGAAAACCTGATTGGCAAGGCGAGTCGCGAAGACGATTCCTATCTGCGCGGGCAACTGCAGGAAGCACGCTGGTTGATAAAAAGCCTGGACTCGCGCGCCGATACATTATTGCGTGTTGCCCGCTCGATCATTCGGCAACAAAGCGGATTTCTCGAACACGGTCCTCAAGCCATGCGCCCACTGACCCTGCGCGAAGTGGCAGAAGAACTAGGTTTGCACGAATCGACTATCTCACGCGCAACCACGCGAAAATTTTTGCGCACTCCGCGTGGAACCTTTGAATTTCGTTATTTTTTCAGCTCCGGCATCAGCAATAGCGATGGCGGGGGAACTTCTGCCACTGCCATTCAATCCATGATTCGTAAGCTGATTGATGCAGAAAATCCGCGCACTCCGCTGAGCGACGCCCGACTCGCTGAATTACTCAAGGCCGAGGGTATTCCTGTGGCCCGACGTACGGTGGCAAAGTACCGCGAAGCCATTCATATCGGCGCTTCCAGCGAACGACAACGCTTGGCTTGAGTGCTGGCGGTTAAAACTTTGTAAATTCAAAGTGAATTTAAAAAAGTTTACAAGTTCTCACAAATTCTTCTCCACAAACCAACAATTGTGGCGTAGTGTAAACATTGCAAGCGCAGTTGCTTGTCACTCGACAGGAGGAAGGAATGAAATTAGATATCAATGGTCACCAAGTTGAAGTCACCCCCGCCTTACGCAATTACGCACAAGAGAAAATAGGACGCCTGTCGAAACACTTTGATCACCATCTAGATGCACGCATGATTCTTTCGGTGTCGAAACTCGATCACAAAGCCGAAGCCACCCTCCACACTACCGGAAAAACCCTTTTTGCCGATGCCATCGCGCCCGATATGTATGCCGCGATTGATCTGTTGGCCGATAAACTTGACCGCATTGTGCTGAAGCAAAAAGAAAAGATGACCGACCATCATCGCGGTGACTCACCCGCTCGTGCCGATGCCTTCGGCTAAACCCCGTTTACTTACCATCACAAACCCCGACAAAATCGGGGTTTGTTTTTGATGGATTGCTGATTACGTAGGAGGCCTCTTGTGGGCGACCGCGCCAACTTAAGTAGGAGGCCACTTGTGTGCGACGAAATTTTATCTTCTCGCAAAAACAATTCCGGCTCAAAAGCCTGCCACAATAAACATTGTCGTGTTCTGTTCCATAACACCCGACAAGTTCCACAAATCCGGCGATTTTTTTCGCGCCTGACGGGCGCTCCCACGAAGCCAATGAAAATTTCAACAAATAAAAAAATTCGTCATTCCCGAGGGCTCTTGTCAGGGACCCAGTGACTTCAAACATTTAGGCAGGCCATTCGCGGCTGACACCGCTCCTACGTCCATTAACGGGAAATCAAACATTGCCAGCCAGCGCCTGCAATGCCAAGCTTAGCCAACACTCACACAAGCGCGTGCCTCATGCTAAACCGCATCACTACCCGCGAAGTATTTGAACAACTGCAAGAACGTCTGAGTCTGCGCTGGATCGCCGCGCAATCCGGCGGCGAACGCGTGCTTGAACGCAACGAGACTTTATCGCGACGGCCTTCGCTGGCTGGCTACTTGAATGTGATTCATCCCAATAAAATTCAGATTATTGGTGCCTCCGAATTAGCCTGGCTCGATAGCCTGGATGCCCGCCTGCGTTGGGAAACCCTGGAAAAAATTACCGGCTTCAACCCGATGGCCTTGGTCATCACACAAAACCAAAGCTGCCCGACCGATTTGCGTAGCGCCTGCGAAGAATCCGGCACGCCTTTGTGGGTATCGGCCAAACGCGGCCACGAGTTGCACAATCATTTGCAATATCATCTCGCGCGCTCCTTAGCACCGCGTGTGAGCTTGCATGGTGTCTTTATCGAAATTTATTCGATCGGCGTACTAATTACAGGTGACGCCGGTGCAGGCAAAAGTGAATTGGCGCTGGAATTAATTTCACGCGGGCATCGTTTGGTTGCCGATGATGCTCCCGAATTCACGTTAATTGCTCCGGATGTTCTTGATGGCACTTGCCCTGAAATGCTGCAAGACATGCTCGAAGTTCGCGGTCTGGGATTGATGAATATTCGGCAAATGTTTGGTGACACCGCCGTCAAGCGCAATAAATATTTACGATTAATTGTGCATCTATTAAAACTTAGCGATCACGACTCGGACTATATGGCTCGCCTCACTGGTGAAACCGATGCTCGACAAGTTCTGGATCTGCGCGTGCCGGTATTTAATTTACCGGTCGCTCCCGGTCGCAACCTTGCGGTACTCACCGAAGCCGCTGTTCGTCTGCATTTATTACGCAGCAAAGGTGAAGACCCTGCCGCTGCGTTTCTTGCGCGTCACACGGCCTTTCTTGAAGCAGGTAGTCACGAATGAACACATCAAGCAAACCGGTATTAACCGTCGTCAGCGGCATGTCAGGCTCGGGGAAAAGTATTGCTCTGCGTACTCTGGAGGATATGGATTATTACTGCGTCGATAATTTACCCGCCGAATTATTACCCGACTTTGTAAAAAATTTAACCCGTGACGGCAGACAACCGTCGCGTTTGGCAGTGAGCATTGATGTACGAAATCATAGTTCCGATTTAAGTCGTGTTGGTGAATGGCTGGCTGCGGTTGGCGCATTGGGTTTTGATTATCGGCTGGTGTACTTCGATACTGCCGATGAAGCCTTGATCAAGCGTTATTCCGATACTCGTCGTCGGCATCCACTTTCGCATGAAGGTTTGGCATTATCGGACGCTATCGCGCAAGAACGTGAATTATTACGGCCCGTCCGTGCGATCGCCGATATTATTATCGATACCAGCGAAATGAATGTGCACCAATTACGCAAAGCCGTGCTTGCCGAATTGGAATCAGGGACAAAACGTCAGGTGTCCTTATTATTTGAATCGTTCGCTTACAAACGCGGCATCCCCGGCGATGCCGATTTTGTTTTTGATGCACGTTGTTTGCCGAACCCGCATTGGGATGCTGCCTTGCGCCCCTTGTCCGGCCGCGATGCCGCCGTGCGCGATTTTCTTGAACAACAAACCACCGTGCTTGAATTCGTCGATCAAATTTCGGTTTTTCTGGACACTTGGCTACCACGTTTTGAATCGGAAACTCGCAGTTATGTCACCGTGGCTTTTGGTTGTACCGGTGGCAAACATCGCTCTGTATATTTAGCCGAAAAGCTCACTCAGCATTTTCGGCAAAGCGGTCGCGAAAATGTACTGACTTATCATCGAGAGCTTGAATAATGCCAGTCGGCGTCTTGCTTATTACCCATGCAGGCTTGGGAAAAGCATTGCTACAAGCCGCTCAACACATCAATGGCGTCACCACACTCAGCGTGGTGACGCACGATATTCAAATTGAACTGGACAACAACGCGCAATTAATTTCTGCCAGCGCCGCTTTTCGCAAAGTCGAAAATCCCGCCGGCGTATTGATTCTGGTCGATAGCCCCGGCGGCATTGCCGACAAAACGGCAGCACAGCTGGCGCGGTTTGGCACCCCAGTACGCCGCATCAGCGGCCTGTCTTTGCCAATGTTGCTCCGAGTCATGCATTATGCAGAACAAGACCTAGATGAACTTGCCCGCACAGCCGCAGCGGGTGGACGCAACGGAGTAGTGATCGATCATGCTTGAACACGAAATCACCATCACAAACCCCACCGGCCTGCACGCGCAGGCCTCGGCAAAACTGGTGCAATTACTGGCCGCCTTCAAAAGCCAGGTGACATTGAGTGGCAAAGGCCGCGAAGTGAATGCAAAAAGTATTATGGGCGTCATGCTACTGGCAGCAGGTCCGGGCACCCTACTTAAAGTCAAAATACATGGCGATGATGAAAACGAGGCATGGCAAGTGATACAGAAATTTTTTGCCGAGATGTGATTTTCGTTTTTGCTTTCGTTGGAGCGTCCTTTAGGCGCGATTAAATCTTTCAGTTTTTGATGAATCAAAATCGCAGCGAATAAATCTATTCGCTGAATAGTCCTTCTCTGTGGATACGCTCGCGCCTAAAGGCGCGCCTACAAGATCAAAAAAACAAAAGGCTGGGCATATCGGCCTTATCAGCCGATAATGGTCAGGCCAACCAGGGAGTGACCCATGGCCGAAGCCATTCGCCACGATAAAACTGCACGCCAACTGCGTCTGTTATCAGACGCGCTAGATACCGGTCGCTTGGGCCCGGTGCGTCGCTTGGTGAATTCGCTGTCGCCTGCTGAAATCGGAAACCTGCTTGAATCCCTGCCTGCCACTAAACGCGGCGTGGTCTGGGGCTTGGTCGATCCCGAAGACGACGGTGAAGTATTAGTGCATGTGGGCGAAGATGTTCGTGAGTCTTTGCTGGCCGACATGGACCCCGATGAAATCGTTGCCGCCGCCGAAACGCTCGACCTGGATGACTTGGCCGAACTTATCGAAGATCTGCCCGATACGGTTATCGAAGAAGTTTTAAAGTCGATGGATCGCGAAAACCGCGAACGCCTGGAACAAGCGCTGTCATATCCATACGACAGTGCCGGCCGCTTGATGAACCCCGATGTCATCACCGTGCGTACCGATGTGACGGTCGATGTTGTGCTCCGTTATTTAAGGCTTCGCGGTGAAATACCCGAACATACCGATTACCTGTTCGTGGTGTCGCGTCGCCATCAATATTTAGGTCGTGTTGCACTTTCGTCTTTATTAATTCGCGACCCGCTTACGCCGATCAATGAATTGATTGACGACGAGCAACCGGCTATTCCGGTGAATACCGACGCCAATCAAGTCGCTACGCAATTTTCCGATTACGACTGGATTACGGCGCCTGTCGTCGATGAAAATAATATTCTGCTTGGCCGCATCACCATCGACGACGTGGTGGATATCATTCGCGAACAAGCCGAGCACCAAGCCATGGGTGCGGCCGGTCTGGATGAAGACGAAGATCTGTTTTCACCGGTTCCGCGTGCCGCCAAGCGTCGTGCTTTGTGGCTGGGCATCAATTTATTGACAGCCTTCCTCGCGTCTTGGGTGATCGGACGTTTTGAAGCCACCTTGCAACAAGTCGTTGCACTCGCGGTATTAATGCCCATCGTAGCCAGCATGGGCGGCGTGGCAGGCACACAGGTGTTGACCTTGATGGTGCGCGGCATTGCGCTTGGCCAAGTCGGTGTTGGTAACTTGCGCGCATTGATCGCGAAAGAAGCACTAGTCGGCGTGCTGAACGGCATTGTCTGGGCGATTGTGGTTGGTGTGGTCTGCGCGCTTTGGTTTCAAGACCTGAAATTAGGCTTGGTAATTGCCGGCGCAATGACTATTAATCTTATTGCTGCGGCACTGGCCGGCGTTCTGGTGCCCATTACGCTCAAACGTATGAATATTGATCCCGCACTGGCGGGTGGCGTGGTATTAACCACGTTCACCGATGTTATCGGCTTTTTGTCATTCTTGAGTTTGGGCACTTTGATTCTTTTAAAGTAAGACTCATAGCTAATCCTTCCCCTGTAGGGGCGCCTGCTTGCTGCGCCCTGCT
>JAYSQD010000048.1:0-17663 GCA_043721835.1 Arenimonas sp.
AATAATACCGTGACCCAAACGCACGAATGCTTCAAGGCGTTTTTCGATATCGGGCATGATTACCAAATGATTCACGATCGGGTTCGGTGATTCCGCCGCAATAATGCCTGGCTCGGTAATACCGATATAACGATTATTGGTGCGTCGCTGTTTTGCGTGTGCAATCGTTGCACCTTTCATCGGGCCTTTCATCGCGCCCGGACCGCAACCGGTGCAAATATCCAGGCGGCGCAAACCTAATTCATAACCTACTGCCTTGGTATAAACGTATTCTTCCCGACCAATCGAATGGCCGCCCCAGCAGACCACTAAGTTAGGATCTTGATGCGGGCGCATTACGCGGGCATTACGTAAAATTTCAAATACTGCGCCAGTCATGCCGTCACTGGTATTTAAATCGAATTTTTTGCCGTCGCTAATTTCAGTGGCGACATAGGCAATGTCACGTACAACAGAAAATAATAACTCGGCGACACCGCGAATTAATTCGCCGTCAACAAACGCCGTCGCCGGTGCGTGTTGCAATACTATTTTGATACCACGTGCTTGCTGTAAAACCTGGATATCAAAATCCGGATATTTTTGTTGCGCTGCACGCGGATCATCGGAATCATTACCGGTGGTCAGTACTGCCAATGCACACTTGCGCAGCAAATCATGCAGACCGCCGCCCGATGCATCACGCAGACGCGCGACTTCGTCACGCGACAACACATCCAAACCACCTCTCGGTGAAATCTCGTCGTTTACTGTTGCCAATTTTGCAAATACTTCACTCATCTTTGTTCTCTTCATTCATCGTCGTTTTTATTGAACGAGCACTCTAGGTTAGTTCGCGGCAAAAGTCATTAAACCGATATTGCGAAGCGAGAGCATTGGTTTTTAACAGCGGTGTACTTTCCAAGGGAAATTCTGATTAATTATAAAACCGTCATTCCCGCGCAGGCGGAAGTGCTTTTTAACAGCGTAGCTGGTCAACCCACTGACTTCATGCTTTCTGGATTTCCGCCTATGCGGAAGCGCTTTTCAACAGCGCAGCTGGTCAATGAGCATTGACAATAGGTTCCAAAAGCACGAATCCTGAAATCATTCGCGCATCGGCCATGCAATCAATTATTGAAAACTGGTGCTCCAGATGTTTCGTACTGTTAGGGCTGTGTCGCAGGTTTTTCGCGCCTTATGGCGCTCCCACACCACAGACAAAAAAACGGCTGGGTTGCCCCAGCCGTTTTTTAATTTTAGCTGATGTGTTACTTAGAACTCATACTTAACGGTTAACTGTGCAGCCCAAGCCGACTCACCCTTGAGTTGACGATTGATTAAATCTTCAACATTTCCGGTAACGCCGTAAACGTAGCGACCATTGGAATCAAGACCTAAATAATCCACAAAGCTACGAGCTAAACCGCCCTGCGCCTGGAAGCCAACTTCGTCAATCTGACCCCATTTCTTGTTGATCAAATTACCAACATTGAGAACATCGAGTGTTAGCGAAACTTTATTGCCTTCAAAGAAGCCAGGCAGTTCTTGACTGAAACGTACGTCGAAGTTGTTGGTCCATGGCGCGAACGAACTGTTGCGCTGAACAACACCACCAGCGCTATTTGACAAGCCATATTGATTGACCAGGTCCCAGAAACGCCGTTCAGTGGCAAGATCGTTGACGCAGGCTGCAGTGGCTGATGAGGGAGCTGCAGCACCTGGCGCACGGAAGCACACTGAATTTGAGCCTTGAGTCGGGATATACATCAAATCGTTAGTGACGTTATCACCGTTCAAGTCATTGTTGTAAATCCAGCTATAAGGCTTACCTTTGCGACCTTCATAGAACAGGCCGAAACGGGTTGCATAATTACCGAAGAAATTATGCTTCCAGTTCAAAGCACCAGTGAAACGGTCTTTCACTAAATAAGCAGAGTTCGCAGCCACTTCTTCATTGGCGTTGAATACCGAAACTGATTGCCAGCTTGAGTTAGAAACCGATGATGACAAGCTGCTGACTTCTTCAGCAGTGGTATAAGCATAACCAACTTGCCAGTTCCATTCTTTTAAGAACGCACCACTCAAGCTAAGACTGAGATTATCGCCGCCGCCTTTGCCCGTACGCTCAGCCAGTAAAACGTTGTTGAACGCACTATTGCTAAGGGCACGCGTACGCGAACCACCGGCCGGAGTTGCACAAGCACCCGTGGTAGTTAATGTAATTGTTCCGGTTGCACTGTAACCATAACAGCCAGTGTTGAAACCTGCGGGGTTGTAGAACAAGTCTCGACCATCGCTACCTTTACGAGTTGGGGCACCCAGATTCAAGTTTTTATAATAGATCGAATCTTGCACTTCAGTATGGATGTATTCAACCGCTAGTGTTGCTCCGCCCCAAAATGGTAATTCATGTTCAAAAGCAAGATTGGCTTTCCAAACCGATGGTTGCTCCAAGTCTTTCGACAAGAAATCTACGTTGGGAGATGGTGGAGTGCCTGCAATAGTTGGCTGCGTGTTTGGATTAGGACTAAACAATCCTCCGACGCGCGAACATTGAGCGCCCGCAGTCCCTGAACAACTGACAATGCCTGTAGTAATACCCGTATTAGAGTACACATTAGATAACCACACATTGGCTGCTGCGCCTTCAAATAAGCCAAATCCACCACGTAATTGTGTTGGGCGCTCGCTATCAAAAGTATAGTTAAAACCAACACGCGGCTGGAACAAGGTGTTGCCATCGAGCGTCAAATTATTAGGTCGACCAAAGCCGCCTGTCGCACGAACAGCTGTTCCGTTTTGGGGTGTGGTTGAACCGGTCAACACACCTGTACCTGCGGTTTGTGCTGCCAAGGCATTATTGTTCAAAACAGGGCTGACATTCATTTGTTTCTGGTCAAAACGCATACCCAGATTCAAAGTCAGACGCTCATTAACTGACCACGTGTCCTGCAAGAACACGCCGATGTTTTGATAGCTCCAATCTGCTGCACCGTCTGCTAGCTGATAGCCATTAATTGGCACCTGCACTGCATAGCTCAACGGACGTCCGCGCTGGAAGTTTTCCAATACCGCGGCATCGCGTTGATCACGAGTTGCCGTAGTGCAACTAAAGGTCGGACTGTTGATCAAGGGATTGTTGTAGTTGAAGGCTGGAGTAGTCCCTGCAGCAAGCGAAGCATTGATACAGTCAAAAGTATAGTTACCCTTGGTATCTTGCAAAAAAGCATTGAATACGTCGTTGTCATCATAATCAACACCGAACTTCAGCTCGTGATCACCAAGAAATAAATTCGCGCCTAAATAATAGTTCCAAGTCTTGGTGGCCAAGTCATTGAAGTGGCGACTGCGTTCAGTACCAAAGATCAAGCCCGCGGACGTGTTTGCAACCGCTGGCGACCCTACTGGCAATGCACCAGCGAAATTCAGACGAATAGAAGGCAGGTTGGAGTTGTTGACTGGCGCACTAGCGTAATCGCGGTAAGAAACTTTGACCTCGGTGGAAAAACTGTCTGTCCAATCGGAAAACCACTGGCCGACATAAGTTTCAATAGATTTATCTTGGCTATACCATTGCGAACTAAGCGACAACAAATTATTGAAATTATTTGGAAAGATTGGATCGCTTTGTTCTGTTTTGCTCCAACGCAAGCTGACGCGGTTGCGTTCACCCAAGTTCGCGTCGAGTTTGATCAATGCATCTTTCACCGATAACTCCGCCGCGTCTGCAGTTGGTCCGCCAATGTTCATGCCATAACCCGTGGCAATCGCTTGCGCACCTGCGATTTCTGCAGGAGTAATTGCCACATTGGTTTGAGCACTACCCAATGGGCCAAAGGTTGGAGTAGCACGTGTGCTCTTCAACTCTTCATAACTAACGAAGAAGAACAAACTATCTTCGATAATCGGGCCACCGAAAGTGAGTCCCTTGGTATCTTCAGTAAATTTTTCCGGGGAAAAATAAGAATTCGCTGCACGATTGAATTTATCGCCAGAAAAACTATCGTTACGATAAACATAATAAACACTACCTTTGAAATCATTGGTACCTGATTTCGTCACGGCATTGATATTAGCGCCGGTATAACCTTTCTGGGTAACGTCGTAATTGGAAATATTAACCTGTACCGATTGAATCGCATCAATCGAAATCGGTTGCTTGGCTGTCGGCAGGTTATTGGCTTCAAGACCGAAGGTGTCATTGGTGGACACGCCATCAATCGTAATGGAGTTAAAACGTGAGTTCTGGCCACCGGCTGAAATTTCGCCACGGTCTTTATCGGTTTGCGATATGCGCGGGTCAAGACGGGCATAGTCTTGCAGGTTGCGTTGAATCGAGGCGAAGGTGTTCAATTTTTCACGATTGATGCTGGTACCAGCACCCATTTTCTTGGAATCAAATACATCTGCAGCACGAGCGCCAGTGACTTGCACTGCCGCCAACGTGGTGGCATCAGCAAATTTAATATCAACATTACCTGTCTGGGCGAGTTCCAAATACACGCCTTCGCGTGTTTCAGTCTTGCCGTCTTTCGTTGTTGTAATCGTGTAAGGGCCGCCGACGCGCAAACCACGAGCGATGTAGCGACCTTCTGAATCTGTTGTGGCTTTGCTGACCGAACCCGATTCGGTATGAACGATGGTGACTTCAGCACCAGAAATTGCTTGTCCCGCTTCGCCCGAAATGCGACCGCCAAGAGCGGAGGTGGTGTTTTGTGCGAAAGCAGGCGCAGCAGCAAGCGCGATGGCTAGGCCGATGGCAAGTTTGGAGATACGTACACGATTATGTGTGGTCATAGTTTTTGAACCCTAGAGATAAACAAAAGTAGAGACGTTGAGTTATGGAGCATCCATCCGACTTCAACGCCACTGATGTGAATTGAAGTCTTGCCAGGACGGTTTCCCCGAGTCCCAGCAATAACAAGATGTTAACATGCTAACCCTGGCGTATGGCAGCTTTATGACAGTAAAAAAACGTGCGCTGTGAAGCGTTTTGGAACAATGGCTTAGCCGCCAAATGATTCATAAAGTTGACGCTAATTCTTAATGTCCGACCTTAAGATAAGCAACGACGCCGTCGAGCAGCATTTGCACTGAAATGGCGACCAGCAACATGCCCATCAGGCGCTCGACCGCGATCAATACTGGCTTGCCCAGTAATTTATAGAGACTGGTGGCGGAAAACAGGATGACTGCGGTGCCCAGCCAAGCCACGAATAGGGCCAGGCTCCAGTCCCACATTCGATCAGGATATTGGGTACTGAACAACATCACCGCCGCCATACCCGAGGGACCGGCTACCAAGGGGATGGCCATCGGCACGATAAAAGGTTCACCTTCCGGCGTTTCGCCAAACATGCCTTCCGGACTTGGGAAGATCATTTTCAGGCCGATCAAAAATAATACTATGCCGCCGGCAATGCTTACCGACTCTTGTCGCAGATGCATCGCGGCCAATACATAACGGCCAGCCCAAAGAAATACGAATAACACGCCGAGCGCAATTAAAAGTTCGCGTATTAAGACCCAGCGCCTACGTTTTGCCGATAGCGGTTTAAGCAGACTCAGGAAGACCGGAATATTGCCCAGCGGGTCAAGGATCAAAAATAATAATAAGGCGGCGGAGAGTGTGGTCATGGGGAGAGCTTAGCTTGCACGTGTAGTTTGTGTCATGCAACACAGTAAACCCATTCCCAAAATATCTATCCGTAGGAGGGCCTTCTAGGCCCGAAGAATCGCGCCGGATCCGTCGCCCGCAAGCGGCCTGCTACGCTTTGTCATCCTCGAACGCTGTGCCAGGTACCCAATGACTTCAAACATCGCAGCAGACCATTCGCGGCTGACACCGCTCCTACGGGCGCCTGCGCGGGAAGACGGATGTTTTAATTTTTATGAAACCCTCGGCGCAAAAACCTGGCCGCGATATTCACGTCCGGCTTCCGATAATAAATGCACGCAGGCGGGTGCATATTTTTCGGGTGAGGGGCACTGTGTTGCTGCTTCTTCTACAAAAGCCCGGCTGCGCATCGAGGTTCGCATTGGCCCAGGTTGCAACATCGATACACGCACCGGGCCTGTCTCGGTTTCATCATGCAGCATCGTCATCAAACCCAGTAATCCGGCCTTGGCAATGCCATACGCGCCCCAATAGGCTTTATTTACGCGCTGTAATTCATCACCGATAAAAACTACCGCACTGTCATGTTTTTTAAGCTGCGGCATGCAGGCTTGCGTCAACAACCACTGTGCTGTTAAACCAACATGCAATTGTTTGACGAAATCATCGGGCTCGATTGTTTCCAAAGGTGCGAGCCCTTTGAATTCGACGGCGCAATGCAGCACGCCATGCAAGCCACCCATTTCGGCAGCAATTTTATCGGCCATCGTTTCAAAATCGGCCGGATGCGCGCCCGACATATCCAATGGATACATCGCTGGCTCGGGGCCAAGTTTTTTGACGGCATCGTAAGTGCGGTTCAACTTTGGCACTTTGCGACCCAGCAGAACTACGCTGGCTCCTGCGGCAGCGCAGGCCTTGGCACTGGCTTCACCCAAACCACCATGCGCGCCGGTAATTAGAATCACGCGGCCTTTTAGTGCATCTGCAGCCGGCGTTGGCACTACCGTCATGCGTTTTTCTGGGCCTCGGCGACCAATTTGGCGAGCTCGCCACTTTCAAGCAATTCCACCGTGATGTCGCAACCACCGATCAATTCGCCGTTGACGAAAAGTTGCGGGAACGTCGGCCAATCGGAATAACGCGGCAGGTTCGCGCGAATTTCCGGGTCTTCCAACACATTGACCGTGTGGTAACCAACAGCACCGGCTTGTTTCAAGGCCTGGCTTGAACGGCTGGAAAAACCGCACATAGGGAATTGAGGCGTGCCTTTCATAAATAAAACAATAGGATGGCCTTCTACCGTGGCTTTAATTCGATCATTAATCTCGTTCATGGGTTTGTTTCCTGAATAGTTCGCTGGGTTGCAGACACAGATGTCATGCGCATTAGGTAGAATTATAGCTTCTTAGACAGCAAACCACTCATTCCGGAGATTGAAATGGCCATCGAATTACCCGCCCTGCCCTATGACCGCACCGCCCTAGAACCCACCATTTCCGGTGAAACCATCGATTTCCATTACGGCAAACATCATCAAACCTATGTCACCAACTTGAATAACCAAATCAAGGGTACCGAGTTTGAAGACGCGGATCTGGAAAGCATTATCCGCAAATCGCAAGGCGGCATGTTCAATAATGCTGCGCAAATCTGGAACCATACTTTTTACTGGAATTGCCTGTCGCCAAACGGTGGCGGCGAGCCGACCGGCGCACTGCTGGACGGCATCAATAAAGCCTTCGGTTCGTTTGCTGCATTCAAGGAACAATTTACCCAAACCGCCTTGACTACCTTCGGTTCCGGCTGGGCATGGCTGGTGCAACGTCCTGACGGTTCGCTCGGCCTGGTCAGCACACCAAATGCGGCAACGCCTTTGACTGGTTCGGATAAAGCATTGTTGACCTGCGATGTTTGGGAACATGCGTATTACATTGACTATCGCAATGCCCGCGCGAAATATGTTGAGTCGTTTTGGAATATTGTGAATTGGGAATTTGCGGCGAAGCAGATGGTGTAAGTTTTTCATTGTGTTGAATTAAAAAAAGCCGGGCAATGCTCGGCTTTTTTGTTTGCGAAATACAACGCAGGAGCGAGCTCTGCTCGCGAAATACTTCGTCGCAGGTTTTTTGCGAGCAGAGCTCGCTGCTACGCGCAGCAATTTCGCGTAATTTTTCGCGGCTTACGCTGCTCCTAGAATTTCAATCTTGAAATCGGCGCTTCCACTTGCGCTTTGCGATTCAAGTCAGAGCCGACTTGCTTGAGTGCTTCAAATAATTGAGCATGCGAATCAGCACGTAGTGTTGCGTGCCCTACTTTTCTGCCTTCGCGCGGTAACTTTCCGTAATCATGCCAGTGACCGTGAGCATTAGTTAATACCGGTGTTGCCGATGGCATTTCACCAATCCAGTTCAGCATGCAGCTGGTGCCGATGGCGGCGGTACTGCCGAGTGGCAAGCCAAGCACCGCACGTAAATGATTTTCGAATTGTGAAGTTTCGGCACCTTCAATCGTCCAATGGCCGGAGTTATGAACGCGCGGTGCCATTTCATTGGCAAATAATTGGCCGTCTTTTAAAAATAATTCCAGTGCGAACACGCCAACGTAATCCAGCGCTTCGGCGACACGTTTGGCATATGCCAAGGCGGTGTCTTGCAGGGCTTCACAATCGGTAGCAGGTGCAAGGCTTGCCGAAAGCACGCCATTCTCGTGCCAATTTTCTGTCAGTGGCCAGGCACGGAGTTCACCGTTGCGACTGCGCACGGCGACGACGGAAATTTCGCGCTGGAAGGGAACAAAGGCTTCAAGAATTAAACCGACTGTTAGAGCTTGCGCGCCCAAAGCATCCCAGGCCAAATTAATATCGTCGGGAGTTTTAATTCGAAACTGGCCTTTACCGTCATAACCCAGACGCCGTGTTTTTAAAATGCAAGGCACACCAATTTTTTCAATCGCGTTTTGCAAATCTTCGCGTGATGAAATATCAGCAAAGGGCGCTACCGAAATTCCCAATTCACGAAACAGGTTTTTTTCCGCCAAACGATCTTGCGCAATCGCTAGTGCGCGCGGGCTCGGGAAAACTGGAATTCGCTCGGCTAACCATTGCGCGCTTTCGGCGGGAACATTTTCAAAATCGAAAGTGGCAACATCCACTTTCGAGGCAAATTCGGCCAACGCATTTTCATCGCGATAATCACCAACCACCATCGGTACGAATTGTCCGGCACAGGCATCGGATGTGTTATCCAGAACTAGAAAACGCAAACCCAGTGGCGCGCCAGAAAGCGCCAGCATGCGAGCCAACTGCCCGCCCCCAAGAATTCCTACGACCATTGTCATGGCAGCCGTGGGTCAGTGTGATCGAGCACGTCCTGCGTTTGTCTGGCACGGAAGGCATTCAAGGCTTCGCGCACGTTTGAGTCTTCAAGCCCCACGATTGCGGCTGCAAAAAGGCCTGCATTGGCGGCACCAGCAGCGCCAATGGCAAAGGTAGCAACCGGAACTCCCGCAGGCATTTGTACGATGGAGAGCAGTGAATCGAGGCCATTAAGCGATTTGCTTTGCACTGGCACGCCAAGTACCGGCAAGGCCGTCATTGCGGCCAGCATGCCGGGCAAATGCGCTGCGCCGCCTGCGCCTGCAATAATAACCTTGAGTCCGCGCTCGGCGGCAGATTTTGCGTAACTGACCAGCAAGTCGGGGGTTCGATGCGCCGATACCACTTGCACTTCAAACGCGACGCCCATGGCTTCCAGGCGCGCAGTGGCGTGTTGCATGGTGTCCCAGTCGTTCCGGGACCCCATCACGACCCCGACAATAGGCGAATTTGCTGGACTCATGGCGTCGGCTTTCCCCAAAAGGCTATTCTATATGGGAGGCTCCTAAAATTCATAGCCATTCATAGTTCTAAGCAAGACAAGGCACAAAGGAAAAATAATGACGAGCATATGGGAAATATGTGAGGAATTATTTTTCCTTTGTAACGCAGTATTGCGACGTAGATGGATTTATAGGGCTGGCCATTTCATATTTGAAGACTGGAGCACGCACTATGGATCGAAAATTACTGGATATTTTATGCTGCCCCATCAGCAAACAGCCCTTGGCGATGGTGAATAGCGCCGAATTGAATGCCTTGAACGCGGCGATTGGCGGCGGCAATGTGCGCAAAAATGATGAAACTGCGCAAACCGTTTTATTAAAACAAGCGCTCATTACCCGCGACCACAAAATGATTTACCGGCTTGAAGATGATATTCCGGTGTTGTTGGCAGACGAGGGCATCGCGACTTCGCAAATTGCCGATTTTCCGCGCTGAGGTTTTGATGCATTCTTTTTCTCCTCCCGATCAAAATAGTATTGATGAAAATATTCGCGCTGCCATTGCCGAAGATATTGCCGGTGGCGATGTTACTGCGGCCTTGCTGCCGGATTATTTATCGGAAGGCTATGTGCTCTGCAAGGAAAAATGCGTGGTCGCTGGCCGCCCGTGGTTTGATGCCTGCCTGAAAGCACTCGACCCCAAAGTAAAAATACATTGGCATGTAAATGAAGGCGACACCGTTGAACCAGTAAAAGTAATTTGTACTTTTGAAGGCAGTTCGCGGGCGATGGTATCGGCAGAACGCTCGGCTTTGAATTTTCTGCAAACCTTCTCTGGCGTTGCGACTGTGACGGCAAGTTATGCGCAGGCATTGCAAGGCACTGGCACACACGTACTCGATACCCGCAAAACCATTCCAGGATTACGGCAAGCGCAAAAATATGCCGTGCGTGTGGGTGGCGGCGTCAATCACCGCATGGGTTTGTATGACGCGGTTATGCTGAAAGAAAATCATATCCATGCCGCCGGCTCCATAAGCGCTGCGGCTTTGCATGCGCAGACACAATTCCCTTCGCTGCCATTGATCATTGAAGTGGAAAACCTGACGCAATTACATGAAGCACTAAAAACCGGTTGCACACGAATTCTGATTGATGATTTTTCACTGGAAGATATGCGCGCCGCCGTGGAGATTGCCGCAGGAAAAATTCCGCTGGAAGTTTCCGGCTCGGTCACTTTCGAGCGCTTGGCTGAAATTGCTGCGACCGGCGTGGATTTTGTTTCGATTGGTGCATTGACCAAGCATGTGCATGCGATTGATTTTTCGATGAAGCTTGGAACGTATTCGTAAGGCTTGTGTAGGAGCGGCGTAAGCCGCGAATGTTCTGACAGATTCGCGGCTTATGCCGCTCCCACGGGGACATGCTGCAGTGTGAGTAAAAATTCCCGTCATCCCCGAATGCTCTTATCGGGAACCCAGCGACTTCAAACAATATCGCAGACCATTCGCGGCTGACACCACTCCTACCCCCGCCTGCGCGGGAACGACGATTTTTTTGATACAGATACTGGTTCCCACAAAAAAAGCCCGCGCATTGCACGGGCTTTTTTTCATAAACAGAGTAAATATTTATTTCTTAATTACTAAAAGCACAATAATGGCAACCGCTGCCAGTGAGAGCATAATTGCAATGTACTTGCCGTAATTATTACTACCACCGCCACCACTTGAAGACTTTGCAGGTGGTGATGCCTTCATCTGTGCGGTCGGTGCATTCATTTCCATGCCGGGCGCCACCAGAATAAAACGTACGGCATCAAGGCGTAGTTCATCGCCCGGATTCAGGAAGCCATGCTGTACGCGTTTGTTGTTGATATAGGTCCCGTTTGAAGAACCGAGGTCTTCGACCGACAAACCATCAGGCGTTGGTTTAACCAAGGCATGGCGACGGGAAATTTCATCCGCGGGAACCGAAATATCACACTCTGCCGCACGGCCAATAACTACCGGACCGGTGACTGGAAACACTTTGCTAAATACTGCGCCCGATACACCGCGCAATACATATTTAGGCACCGCCATGCGAACACGGGTTGCGCCGGAATCTTCATCGGGATTGCCACTGGCAACGGCGGAGCTTTTAGACACTTCCACGATTAAGTATTTTGCCTGTACGGTACCGATAAGCAGATTGTCACCGGCGCGCAGGGACATTAAGTCAGCCACCAGCTTGCCATTAACTTCGACCGGACCAGCGCCCGATGGCACCTGTAAATTTGCGCCGGTTTGGGTGACGTGAATCGCACAATGTATCGGCAAAATGCCCGGCATTGTCAGTACTACTGTTGCTTCTGCGCTAGAACCAATACGGTTCACGCCGGGATTTAACAGCACTTGTCCATGTTCACCATTGGGAAAAACCAGCTTCATTCTCGCTCTCCTGCGAATTATTGAGGCCAAGACTCGACCCCTGCCCCCTATCTTATCTGTGCTTGAGCAAAATCGGCAGGGGGTAGCCCTTGCCCATTCTCCCCAGCTTACACACACTGGCGCTATGGATACGATATTAATACTCATGATGCTCGCCATTCCAGCGGGGCTTTTCTGGTCTTCAGGCAGGTCGGCGGCGGAAATTGCGCTGCTTTACGGCCAACGTGCCTGCCAGCGTGCAGGTGTGCAATGGCTGGACCAAAGCGCGCACATGATCGCCATTCGGCTACGCCGTGGCAGCAATGGCTGGCTTAGCTGGGAACGCAAATTCCTGTTTGAGTACTCGCACAATGGCGATGATCGATACGCCGGCCATGTGGTTTTGTTGGGAACGGAATTGGTTGGGTTGGTGGGACCGATGCCGGTGATTGACGACAAATCTGACATTTGAAAAGGGGGCTTGGGGTTGGGGGCTTGGGGCTAAAAGTTGCCAGTACGAGTCTGCCGACGGTTTAATATTTGCGAGCTTAGCCCCAAGCCCCCAGCCCCGCTTTATTTCACCACTCGCAAATGCGAAATATTCTTCTTCGGCGCTTCGGAACCACTATCTGGCGGATCCGGCATATCGTCGGGATTTTCTTCATGCATCATGATGCCGTCATCGGGCAGCATCATGCCTTGTCCGGTTTCCAGGGCATAAATAGCGAGCACCGCTGCCATTGGTACGATGACGGCTTGGCTAACGCCACCGAAGCGCGCCATAAAGCGTACCTCACGATTACTTAGTTCCAGCTGCGCAACAGCGCGTGCGGCAACATTCAATACTACACGGCCATCTTTTACAGCTGATCGCGGCACTTGCACGCCTTCGCGAGTGGCATCGACGAGTAAATGTGCGGTCATATTATTTTCGTTGATCCATTCGTACAGCGCACGTAATAAATACGGTCGGTTGGATGTCATAACGGGGGGAGTGTTTTTATCGCTCACTAATTCAACTCACGTAATACTTTTTCTTCAGGCGTCAGGCTACGCATAAAACCGGGGTTACGGAATATGCGCATGCCGTAATCATCGATAACTTTGAGGTCTTTATTGAGTTCGATACCCAAACTCGGCAGGCGCCAGATGATCGGTGTCAAGGCACAATCGGCCAGAGTCATTTCCGGATTAAGGAAAAATTTTGATGCTTTGAATAAAGGCAGCGATTGCATCAACAATTCTTTCATACGCTTGCGGCCTGTTTCAGCTTGCGATTTGGTGCCGCTTTGCATGGCTTGTACTTGCGGCACCCAATCATGCTCGATGCGCTGCATGGCCAGACGAATACGCGCGCGGGAAAGTGGATCAACCGGCATTAAGGGCGGATGCGGATAACGCTCATCCAGATATTCACTGATCACGCCAGCCGAATACAGCACCAAATCACGCTCAACTAATGTTGGTACCGAGTGATACGGATTTAAATCAACTAAATCTTCTGGTGGGTTGGCGGTATCGACTGGAATAATTTCGTAGGTCACGCCTTTGGCAGCCAGCACCATGCGTACCCGGTGACAGACCACACAATCGCGGGCAGAAAATAAACTCAGGGTGTTACGTAAACGAATGCTGGTCACCATGGGCATGCCTCATCGAGAATGGCTGGTGCGCTTGAGCGCACCCTGTGCTTACGTTGCCCCAAACACAGCAGCTTTCGCAAGCCTTTGTTACAAGAAGTAACGTCTGCGACAACAAAAACGAGCCTGGCTGGCCAATAGATACAAAAAAACCGCCGGATGTGCGAGACATGCAGCGGTTTTATCGTTCTGCTTAAGCTTGCTTAGTGAACGTCGCGCCAGAATTCCACTTTCAGCAAATACGCCAGAAAGGTGAAAAAGGCGAGGAACAGTACAACCCATACACCTACCGATTCACGTTTGGCGGCGCTGGGTTCGCCGACATACGCCAAAAATGCCGTAATGTCTTTGGCAACGCGATCATATTGTTCTGGTGTCATACGCGCTTTGGGTTCGGCGGCAATTTCAAATCCAATAATGCAGGCGCCTTGATATTCGCCGAGCTCGCAAGATTCTTCAACGCCCTTGGCATTCTTCTTTTTAGGCTCGGTTTTGGCATGCTGCATACCCTGCAGCTCCCACAATACATGCGGCATTGAGGCGCCCGGAAACACCGTGTTATTCCAACCTGTCGGACGTGATTCATCGACATAAAACGAAGTGAGATAGTTATAAATCCAATCGGCACCCTGCTCTTTTGCGCGAGCTTCAACGCTTAGGTCAGGCGGTGCTTTACCAAACCAGGCTTGAGCATCGTCTTTGCGCATGCCGGTATTGATGGTTTCACCAATTTTTTGATCGTTGTAGATGAGATTTTGCTCAACTTGTTCGTTAGTCAAACCCAGATCTTCGGCGGTGCGCGAGTAGCGGTGGTAGCTAATGGCATGGCAACCGGAGCAATAGCTCATGAATAAAGAAGCGCCACGTTGCAGTGCTGCCTTGTCATCCAAGTCCACTTGCGCGGACTTCATATGGCCTTCGCCACCGCTTGCAGAAGCAAACGCTGGCATAAGCAAAAGACTCAATAAGAAAAAGCGCATCTTAGTCATGCATGGTCACCCGATCAGGAACTGGTTTAGTAGCGCCGATGCGGCTCCACCAAGGCATAAAGATAAAGAAGCCAAAATAGAAGGCAGTCAACACCCGCGCCAAATATTTTTGCAGATCACTACCCGACTGCATACCCAGCCAGCCTAGTATCAAGAACGCAACAACAAATAGCGCGATCATTATTTTGCTGAAGGTACTGCGGTAGCGAATAGACTTCACTGCACTGCGATCCAACCACGGCAATAAAAACAAGATCAAAGTAGCGCCACCCATTACCATCACGCCAAGCAATTTATCCGGGACCGCACGCAGCATCGCGTAATAAGGCGTGAAATACCAAACTGGCGCAATGTGTGCCGGGGTCACCAAGGGATTGGCGGGAATAAAATTGTCGTGCTCCAGGAACAGACCGCCGACCGTTGGAACAAAGAAAATAATGAAGGCGGCGATTGTGAAGAAAAAGCCGGCGCCGAATAAATCTTTAACGGTGTAATAAGGATGGAACGGAATGCCGTCCAGATATTTTCCGGTGTCTTTGTCTTTGAACTTCTTAATGTCAACGCCTTCAGGGTTGTTTGAACCGACTTCGTGCAAGGCGCCTAAATGTAATACGACAAGAAGCAGCAGTACCAAGGGTAGAGCTATGACGTGTAACGCGAAGAAACGATTGATAGTGGCGTCAGAAACCAGATAGTCGCCACGAATCCATTCGGTAAGTTCAGGACCAATCACTGGCACTGCGCCAAACAGATTAATAATTACCTGCGCGCCCCAATAGCTCATTTGACCCCATGGCAGCACGTAGCCCATAAAGGCTTCAGCCATCATTACCAGGAAAATCAACACGCCTAACAGCCACACCAATTCACGCGGTTTTTGGTATGAGCCATAAATCAGGCCACGGAACATATGGAAATACACCGTGATGAAAAACAGCGACGCACCGGTCGAATGCATATAACGAATAATATTGCCGCCGGGAACATCACGCATGATGTATTCGACCGATGCAAATGCTTCGGCAGCCGATGGTTTGAAATGCATCGTCAGAAAAATACCAGTGACAATTTGATTGACCAGCACGAGCAGCGCCAGAGCACCAAAGTAATAAAAGAAATTAAAATTTTTCGGAGCGTAATACTCCGACATATGCTTTTTGTAAACCGGAATTAGACCCGGCGTGCGCTCGTTGAACCAGCTCGTTACGCCAGCAACTGTTTTATCGATAATATTCATTAAGCCGCTCCCTTTGGAGGCACGCCAAGGGTAATCTTGTTCTCGTCAACGAAATGGTAAGGAGGAATTTCCAGATTGGATGGCGCAGGAACGCCTTGGAATACTCGCCCGGCCAAATCAAAACGCGATTGGTGGCAAGGGCAATAAAAACCCCCTTTCCATTCTGAATCGTAAACTTGCGGCAGCATTTCGGGCACAAATGACGGCGAGCAGCCAAGATGGGTGCAAACACCGACGATAACCGCGATATTTTCTTTACCGACAATGGTGCGGGCTTCGTTCTTGGCGAACACAGGGGTTTGGTCGGCATTATCTGATTTGGGGTCTTTTAAGCGCACGTCCAAGCTGGGTAAAGCAGCCAGTTGCACCTGCGTACGTTTGAAAATCCAGACGGGCTTACCGCGCCATTGCACAATCATGCGCATGCCCGGTTCGTTATCGATTTTGCTGATATCCACATCCACAGGCGCACCGGCAGTTTTTGCTCGTGCACTCGGTTGGAAGGAACTGATAAAAGGAACAGAGGCCCCGATCACGCCAATGGCACCTACAACACCAGTAGCGATTAGTAAATTACGACGGGAACTGCTGACTTCTTCGTTGGCCATTAGGCGCTCCGATTGCTAGCTAATATAAATTCAAAGATGCAGGTCAATCCCCGACCTGCAAGACAGCGTATTGTAACGGATGGGCTAAGCAGGCGACAACGGATAAAACGTGAAGACCACAAGATCTCAGTCGTGGGAGAGCCGTAAGGCCCGAATTGTTTGAGATTGTTTAGGCTTCAAAGCCTTCTTACGATCACAGGCTGCAAAAAATCCCAAAGCGCGCTAACGGGCACAAATATCTGATCTACCCATCCATCGAATTTAGAGTGATCTACAAAGCCTTGCGATAACGATCGGCCAACTGCCCTACTCGGGCAACATAAAGCTGGGTTTCTTTGTAAGGTGGCACGCCGCCGTAGCGATCAACGGCACCTTCACCAGCATTGTAGGCGGCCGACGCCAAGGTCACGTCTTGCTTGTAACGCCTGAGCAACCACGCTAGGTACTGCACGCCGCCATTAATATTTTGCGCTGGATCAAACGAATCGTTGACGCCGAATCGTCTAGCCGTGGTGGGAATCAACTGCATTAAACCCTGCGCGCCCTTGTTGGACTGCACATGCGGGCGATAAGCCGACTCGGCATGAATAATGGCACGGACAATGGCTTCTTCAACCCCGTAAGCCCGCGAGGCGGCTTTAATTTCGGCGGCATAAGCGTTGATATTCAAGCGCAAGGAACCAAAGCTAACCGAAGCGGGTACTGCGCAGGCATAGCAAGTAGGCTGCGAAAAAACTGCATATTCGGTTTTTATCGCAATGACATTGCTCGCGCCTTTTGGACGACGACTACTGAAATTCTTGATGCCGTTTTCATCAACATACGAATAAGTCGTCGATTGCGCCATTCTTAAAAACTTCGGAGCTTCAGGCTGTTTGGGCGCAGCGCTGGTCACCGGTACCGGCGCCGGTGCAGAAGCTAGCGAATCGGTTTTATCTGACTTTGCCCCAATGCTGGCGGCCAAATCTGCGACTGCCGCCGCGGCCATCGGGCTCGGATTACTAGGCTGCGGCGAGGTTTTAGCCACCACCACGCAGCTGGAACCAACAATTTTTTTATTGGTGTAATTGGAAACACCGTCGCTACCAATACATTTGTATAGGTTGCCGGCATTCGCGGTGCCGGCCAAGCCAAACAAGATTAATAGACAAAGTGTGCGCATGGCAGGCAGTTTCTCCCTATTTTTTATAAATTCCAAGCGTTTAGAGCATTTTTTGGTGGAATTACTACAGCTTGAGGCTAAAATACGCTCCCTATCCTCCCGACCGGATTAATCGCCATGACCGGGATTCCCGCTGCTGGTAAGTTATTCATCAAAACCCACGGCTGCCAAATGAACGAGTATGACTCGGACAAA
>JAYSQD010000049.1:0-6769 GCA_043721835.1 Arenimonas sp.
TCGCAGACCTGTCGCGCCTAAAGGCGCTCCTACACACACCAAGCATCAGCTCAATTTTCCGACAATACTTAGGCCGGCAATCCAGACACCTAATACAGTGCCTAAATTGGTGAGTGTGAAATTCACAAAGACACGGGCAACACGATTTTTCCACCAGCCTTGCCAATGGCTGGTGTCATCGCGCAATTTCAGAAAATCGTCATACGTGGGTTTGCGAATCCAGGCTTCCACAAAAGCACTTACCATGCCCGAACTTAAAGCCGGATGCAGTGGTGTAATGGGTGCGGCGACAATCGCACTTAAAATACTTAGCGGGTGACCACCCGCAAGTGCGCAACCGATTCCGCTGAGCACACCGGTGATAACTACCCATTGCAACACCAGTTTTGCCCCGAGCTCGGCACCGCCGTGATAAAAACCCCAGGCAAAACCACCAATTAAAAATACGCAAAGAATAATCGTGAACCAGGGAATTTTGCTGCCAGTGGGCACCGAATTGAGTGTTTCGCAAGTGGTGTGTGGATGGTCGGGCGCATTGGCGAGCGCTTCGCTTAGACCTTTCAAATGACCAGCACCAATAACGGCCAACACTTCACGTGGCTTTGTAGCTTCGGTTTGTTCACGTAATTGCGCCGCCATGTAGCGGTCGCGTTCGGCGATAATTTTTTCATATAACTGTGGCGTGGTTTCAGCAAATTCACCAAAACTCGATTCCAGAATGTCGCCTTGTTTTAATTTTTCTATTTCGGTTTCGTTGACTTCTTCGTTAATCAGCAAGCTGCCCGCCAAACCGGTCATTAATTTACTGCGGCCCCAAAAACCCAAACTATACCAAGCGCGTTTTAGCGTGGTGCCAATATCGCGGTCTATCAAATAAAGTGGCAGATTTTTTTCTTTCGCGCCAATGGCGGCGGCTTTCAATTCAGCACCCGGTTCAACGCCCAACTGTTCTGCCAAGCGCCTTTGATATGCCGCCATGGCAAGATTGGCCGCCATTAAACCCATTTTGCCTTCACGAATAATCTGGAATAAATCCAGTTTTGCCAAGACATTCGGTTCAGTCATGGCGCGATGACGATTAGTATCAAGTTCAACCGCAATGGCGTCGAATTGATTGCTGGCAAGCGCTGCATTGACGGCATCGACACTGGCTTTGGAAACGTGTGCTGTGCCGAGCAAAGTAAAGCGAACACCATCGCGTTCGATAATGGTATGGGGTTGATCGCATAGGAAATCGGGTGTTGTGGATTCTGCTTCGGTGGTCATTGATACATCTCTAAACAGGAATTATTTTACTTCTCCGCACACGAAAATGCGGGGTAGGCAATGTTGGATTGTCGCACTAAAAGTCATTCGGGAATTTTCCCGTGGGAGCGTCCGTAAGGCGCGAAAAATCTCGCCAGATCTTTCGCGTCTTACGGATGCTCCTACAAAAAACGACATCACTCAATCACGGTAACGCTTTAATAAATCTTGATAAGCATCGATGCGGCGATCACGCAAAAACGGCCAGATACGGCGCACATGTTCGCTGCGCTGCATGTCCAATTCGGCGAATAAAATTTCTGCTTTATCCGTGCTGGCTTCGGCAATAATTTCGCCCTGCGGCCCCAATATTTGACTCGAACCCCAGAACTGAATGCCATTAGCACCATGAAGCGGCGAGGGCTCAAAGCCAGTGCGATTGCAGCTTAGTACCGGAATGCCGTTAGCCACAGCATGCCCGCGATGGCTTAAAATCCAGGCCATGCGTTGACGATCTTTTTCGGCTTGCTCATCGCTCGGGTCCCAACCAATCGCGGTCGGATAAAGCAGAATTTCTGCACCGGCTAATGCCATTAAACGTGCGGCTTCCGGATACCACTGATCCCAGCAAACCAAGACGCCCAATTTACCCACCGAGGTTTGAATTGGATTGAAACCCAAATCACCGGGCGTGAAATAAAATTTTTCGTGAAAGCCCGGATCATCCGGAATATGCATTTTGCGATATTTGCCGAGCAGCTCGCCGTCTTTCTCAAACACCACCGCGGTATTGTGATAAAGCCCGGCAGCGCGTTTTTCAAACAGGGAGGCAATCAAGACAACTCCATGCTTTTTTGCCAATGCAGATAAACGTGCAGTGCTTGGGCCTGGAATAGCTTCGGCCAAATTAAATTCATCTACCGATTCATGCTGACAAAAATAGGCGCCATTATGTAACTCTTGCAGCAATACCAATTCAGCGCCATGTTTTGCCGCTTCAGCAACGCGCTGTTCAATAATTAATAAATTAGCCTCGGCACTGCCGTGATTAATTTCCTGAATCAAGGCAACTTTAAGATTGTGTGAACTCATGACACTAAACCTTCTGGAAGCTGCATGGTGATGCAATGCAAACTGCCGTTTTGCCAGATTAGCGAACGGCAGGGAATTTGAATTATCTGGCGGCCAGGGAACGCCAACGCCATCACATCGGCCGCATTATCATCCATGGGGTCACCATAGGCCGGCATCAAGACCGCACCATTAATAATAAGGAAATTGGCATACGAAGCTGCCAAGCGTCGGCCATTATCCAGAATGGGTTTTGGCCACGGTAATTCAAACAAGCGATAAGCTTGGCCATTACTTTGTTTGAACGCCGTCAATTCTTTTGCCATGGTTTGCAGTTCGACATAATGCGAATCTTCGGTGTCCTGACAACCCTGATAAATAATGGTATCAGTAGATGCAAAACGGGCGAGGGTGTCGATATGGGCGTCGGTGTCATCACCTTCAAGATAACCATGATCGAGCCAGAGCGTACGCGATTGATGCAGTGTAGTTTCTAATGTCGTTGTAATTTCGGCTCGCGATAAATCCGGGTGCCGCTCGTGCAGGCAATGCCAAGTGCTTAACAAGGTACCTTGACCATCGGTTTCAATTCCGCCGCCTTCAAGCGCAAATTCGATGCGTTGGTGTTTCGCGTGACAAAAAACATTATGTTTGAATAAATTACGAACGATCAAATCGTCCCGGCTGGCTTGAAATTTTCCACCCCAGGCGGTGAAATGAAAATCGAGCAGACGAAATTGCTTGTCTTCGAGCAAACTAATCGGGCCGGAATCTCGCAGCCAGGTGTCGTCATACTCCAGCACTTCAAAATGCACGCGTTGCAAATTTACACCCGCATCCAATAATAAATAACGTGCGTGTTGCAGCAAATTATTATCGGGTACCAAAATTAATGCTTTTTGAAAGCGGGTGATGGCCACCACCAAGGCGACGTAAGTCGATTCGACTCCACTCAAACGATCTGCCCAATCGGTGTCGCTATGTGGCCACGCAATTAAAACGGCGGACTGGGGTTCCCATTCCGCCGGAAAACGAATCTTTGTGGTCATAGCTTATTGTCGTGCGGGCGCGGGCCCAACTTCCTGTGCATTGGCCCGGTTCAGCACCGCATCAACAACATGGTTATTTTCGAAATACACCGAAAAACCGGCATAGATCCAGCGTGTGATCGGCGGTGTGCGACGTGAGCCGCCGCCAACGGCGGAAATTTTTTGTTGCGGCGCACCGAACCGGGCTTCAATTTGCGCCATGCTGGTGCCGCGCTTTGGCAATGCCACGCCTTGTTCGGATTGAACGCGTTCAATCAGCAAGGTATCGGCCTGAGCCACAGTTGCGTTCAGGCTGAAAAGCAGGCCTGCAGCTAAAGACAAAGAAAGTAATTTCATAATAAGCTCTCAAGGTTCGGGGGGCAGCAGGGTGACTGGGTTGAATCTTGGCAGATTGCGCCTTGCTTGACCATGTTTTGTCATATAAAACATCTAAACTAAGTCAACCGATATTCAGTATCCGCGTTCATTCCAATATTCCGGACAATAAACATAGGCGAGGGCAACATGGCTACGACCCGCAGGCAGCTTTTTTCCTATTCTACTTCCAAGCCAGATATCGACAGAACTCTGGCACAAAGTGGAATTCCTATTGATCGGGTGAGAAATGGCAGGCCAACGGCCTCAAAACCGCCTCCAATCGACACCATCAAACATGATGGTGCACATCCAGACGACTTAAGCCTGCCGGCAGTTGACCCACTAGTCGTTCTGTTGAACCGCTGCTGTTTTGGCTTCAAGGAAGCCGAATACCAGCGTGCTCGCACATTGGATTACACCGGCTGGTTGCAGGAACAACTCAATTACACCTCGCTCGATGTGAGTGCTTTGGAGAGTTCTATAGCGTCCTTGTACCCCCGCGTGGGTTGGACCGCGGCCCAGCTTATTACCGATGTTAAAGCCACCGGTATTAACGGTCAGGGCGCTAAAGAGCTAATAGCCGCCACGATGGAGCGACAGTTAAAGAGCCCACGGCAGCTTTATGAGGTGATGGTTGAATTTTGGACCAATCACTTCAACATCGCCGCAGCGAGTACGCCCGAGGTTTATTACAAAGTGGTTGATGACCGCGACGTTATTCGTGCCAATGCACTGGGTAGCTTTCCGGCCATGCTCAAAGCTAGCGCCCGCAGCCTAGCCATGCTTTATTACTTGGACAATGTTACCAACACCAAAAACGGTCCGAATGAAAATTACGCCCGTGAATTGATGGAATTGCACACCTTGGGCGTTGCAGGTGGTTACACCGAAACCGATGTCAAGGAAGTGGCGCGTTGCTTTACCGGCTGGACAGTCACGGGCGGCAGTAGCAATAACCCGGTCTTTACCTTCCAGTCCTCGCAACACGATACCGCTGTAAAAAATGTACTTGGAAATACGATTGCTGCCGGAGGCGGGATTGGTGATGGCGACCGGGTGCTCGATATTCTCGCCACGCATCCTGCAACAGCTCGCTACATCGCTGAAAAACTTTGCATTCGTTTTATTGGTGAACATCCACAGACAACGGCAATTGATCAGGTCGCAGCAACTTACACTGCAACCAATGGCAATATCTCGGCAATGCTATTGACGCTATTTGGCGGTGTGGAGTTTTTAGCCAGCTATGACCGCAAAATTCGGCGCCCCGTCGAATATATTATCGGTGCATTGCGTGTGCTGGAACCGAGCTTGGCCGGTGATTATCTGACAAAAATAAGTTCTCGTTTAACTACGCTCGGTCAACTCCCCTTCAAA
The DNA here is from genome assembly GCA_043721835.1 of Arenimonas sp. GTDB lineage: Bacteria > Pseudomonadota > Gammaproteobacteria > Xanthomonadales > Xanthomonadaceae > Arenimonas. Next base: position 5,100 of record JAYSQD010000049.1, read on the forward strand.
TGGCCAACACCCGATGGTTATCCCGATGAAATGGCCGACTGGGTTAATTCCGGAGCTAGTTTGACCCGATGGAACTGGGTCTTTGGACTAGCCGAAGACAAGATTAGTACCAATATTCGCATCAATATTTCTGCACTCATCAGTAGCGCAAATACACCGCAACTTTTGGTGGACAGATTATCAGCACGGCTACTACGCAGAACGCTATCGGTGGAAGACCGTGATCGTTTCATTAACTTCGCCGCCAATGGCGGTAGTGCTACACAAGTGCTGGACGTTAGCTCGATTAATCTCAGGGCCCGAGAACTTATCGGTTTGATGTTGGCATCAAAATATTTTCAATATCGCTGAGGTGAAATCATGCAACTGACTCGTCGTCATTTTATTCAAGCCTCGGCAATTAGCAGCAGTGCGGCATTGCTGGCGCCACGATATGTATTTTCTACGGCATCTGCGCCACCGGCGAATGATGTCTTGGTCGTTATATTCCAGCGCGGTGCCATGGATTGTTTACAGGCCGTCGTACCTTATGCGGATGCCGATTATGCAAAGCAGCGACCGACAATAAAGATTCCTCAACCTGGTGTTGCCAACGGTGTGTTACCGCTCGATAATTTTTTTGGATTTCACCCTTCATTGGCACCACTGTTACCTTTGTTTCAATCGGGACGATTGGGCGTAGTGCATGCCACCGGCTTGAAACATAATGAGCGCTCCCATTTTGAGTGCCAGACCCATCTTGAATCAGGAATGATTGATCACGCCATGCACACCGGCTGGTTGAATCGTCATATAGGCAATGTAGGTGTAAAGGGTAATTTTCAGGCGGTTGGCATGGGCAGTAGTTTGCAAATGTCTTTACAAGGTATGGAGCCGGCCATTGGCATGTCCAGTATTGCCAGTTTCAGTTTTACCACCAGCTCCTCGCGCAAGACGCAACTAGAAGACACTTTGTATGCGCTTAATCCGGCAGCTAATTTAACAGCCACGAGCGCTCGTCAAGCATTGGACGCTGTGGACTATTTTGCAGTCGCTAATCCCGCTCAATACGCTGTTGAAAATGCAGCAGTTTATCCGACGACTTCCTTCGGTACTCAGCTCAAAGAAGTAGCACAAATGATCAAGTCCGGTGTGGGTGTTCAAATGGCTTGCGTTGATATTGGCGGTTGGGACCATCATTCGGGAATCGTCGCAGCGCTGCCGCCCTTATTAGACGAGTTAGCTAAAGGTCTGCTCGCCTTCAACACCGATCTTGGCAACACAATGAAGCGCGTTACCGTCATTACCATGACCGAATTTGGTAGACGCGTAAAAGAAAATGCCAGCGGTGGTACTGACCACGGTGCTGGATCATCCATGTTCTTGATGGGTGGCGCGGTCAATGGTGGCAAGGTCTATAGCGAGTGGCCCGGTTTAGCCGATTCTAAGTTATTCAATGGTGATCTCGATATCACCATTGACTACCGTACCGTGCTGAACGAACTTATGCATAAACGCGCACAAGATGGTAATGCACAAGCACAGTTCCCCGAGTTCACACCGGGCCCATGGTTAGGCTGCTTCAAGAAAGGAAACCTGGATACCTTTGATTCAATCAAACCACCCAAGCCAAATTACACGTAGGGGACACCGCCCACCATTCGCGATAATCGTAGGGGCGCCTGCTTGCT
>JAYSQD010000050.1:0-28871 GCA_043721835.1 Arenimonas sp.
GGGCGCAGCAAGCATGCGCCCCTACGATTATCTGATTCGTAGGAGGCCGCTTGCGGGCGACGATTACAATTCCGCCAGATGCACCAACAACCCATGCAAACTTTTCATATCCTGTGAATTGTGCTGAATCACGCGACGGAAGTCTCTCGCCGACTCACCACGCAAATAATCCCGCCAGGCACGCGGTGCTTCTGATCCCGGCAAATCATCTTCCCGAACCACACCCAGTGCATTTCGTTCAATAGTCGAGAGTTTGCAGTTCTCCCATACGCCGCGATAAAACCGGCGGGTAGGGAAAAGCAAATCCAGATGTCGCAATCCGCTGATTGGATCTGGCAATCGCGCCAACCGATATCGCGTTTTCAACAAAGGTGAGTCATAACAGCGGCCGTTGTAACTGACAAGTATAGTTTCTGCTTGCAGCCACGTTGCAAATTCTTGCAGCATCGCAAGCTCGCCGCCCATGGTGGTCAAATACAATTGCCGTAAGCGTAATTGTCCGTTCAACCAATCGGCCGCGCCAATCATAAAAGCCCGCGTGCCGGTACCGCCGGACAAGCCGGTAGTTTCGGTATCGAAATACAGGCAATGCTCGTGTTGTATCGAGCCGAACTTCGCGAATTCCGCATTGATGATGTTTGGCGAATCCGCACATTTAAAAAATTCTTCCAGATATAAAACGCCGGGGGCAATTTCAACGCCTGGTAGAACACGATCCTGCGAATAGCCGCGTTTCTGCAACTGCATGCGAATGCCCAAAAGTTTGCGCAGATCCTCCGGAACAACCGATCTTTTAGAAGGTACTGCTGCAACCACGCCCGCCTGTTTCCGCAATGTTCTTAATTGATCGAGCAGGGCACTCATGCATTCACCAATAAGGCTAATACCTTCGCGGTCAACAACTTTGGTGATTCAATCAGACTTTCATCGGCGGCTAATACCGGCCCCACGCAAGCCGGGCAGCCACTCTTGCAATCGCACTCACTCACCAACTCAATTGCACGTTTCAATAATTCCGATTGCCGTTTCCATAAGGGTTCGCTCAAGCCGACACCACCGGGATAGTTATCGTATAAATACACCGTCGGTATAAATCTATCGGCACGATTAATATCCGACACGTTTCCATCATCGCTACGCAATTGTCCGCGACCACGGCCATCACTGACTGCAAACCATGCACCATCGCCACTACCAACAGCTTTCTGTAAGTCGCGGGCTTCGGCCATTACTGCTACGGTGGCAACCACATGCAAGGCATAGGCCGCACCGAGAAAACCATCCAGCGCCGCCTGTCGCGAATCGAATGCTTGATCAAGAACAGTTTGCGGCAATTGCCACCAAGCAGCAGTGGTATGCAATTCCTGATCCGGCAAATTCACTGGGCCGTAGCCAATATTTTCATGCGTGTAATAGCGAATCTTCTTGTAGCCTGACACCCGCCGCACCACATGCACTTCACCATGATGCGCGTTACCTTTACCCGCATTCACACCATCAAAGCGTTCCAGCACTTTGAGCTTGGTGTAATCAATCGCATCGGTGTAGTAATCCACATGCGTGCGGGTGACGTAAGCTTTTCGGCCTTCCCAGTCAAGTTTTTCAACCTGATATGGCGTCGATTGAATCATATGAATCGCGCCTTCGTACAAAGTGAGCGGTGCCGAGGAGAAATCGACTTCGGCGATGATCGTTTGTCGGCCATCGGTGCGGTTCACCACCACAAAATTGCCATCGGCGACCGAACGTAAACTCACCACATTGGCCGGATACGAATCGGCAATCCACTCCCAGCGTTCGCCCTCTTGATGCAACACGCCACTTTCGCCCAATACTTCCAGATACGGTGCGGCATCAATCGGGCCGAAGCGTTCGCCGGATAAAAACGGCAACTCGAATGCGGCGCAGCGAATATGATCGAGCAGAATCAGTGCTTGGTCCGAATGGATGCGTGCATGTTCCGGCGAAGCATCAGAAAAAAATTCTGGATGCCGAATTAAATATTGATCGAGCGGATCACTACTTGCGACTAATACGCCGAGCGATGCCTGTTGCCGTCGACCGGCACGGCCAATGCGTTGCCAGGTCGCGGCGACCGAACCGGGATAACCATTCAACACCACTACGTCTAAGCTGCCGATATCGACGCCCAGTTCCAATGCCGACGTGCTGACGATACCGTCGATATTGCCGTCACGCATGGCTTTTTCGGCTTCGCGGCGCTCGGTCGGCAAATAGCCGCCGCGGTACGCACGAATACGCGCAGGCTTGCGCGGGTCGTTATCGAACACATCTTTCAAATATTTTGTCAGCACTTCGACCATCGTGCGCGATTGTGCAAACACCAAGGTTTTTAATCCGGCGCGAATTGCCAAACGTGCAATGCGATTGCTTTGCGAACGTGCCGATGCCCGCAAACCCAAATCCGGATTCACCACCGGCGGGTTCCACAACAACACCTGTTTATCACCGGTCGGCGCGCCGCTTTCGGTAATCGCGGTGACTTCGTGTTCAATCAAGGCTTCGGCATGCGCCTTCGGGTTGCCAATGGTGGCCGAGCACAAAATAAATTGCGGGTTCGAACCATAAAACGCACACACGCGTTTTAGGCGCCGCAGCACATTAGCCACATGCGAACCAAAAACGCCGCGGTAGGTATGAATTTCATCAATCACCACATACTGCAAATTCTCGAAAAACTGCGCCCACTTCGTGTGATGCGGCAAAATCGCCTGATGCAGCATGTCCGGATTGCTCACCACAATATCGCCATGCAGTCGCACCGCAGCACGGGCGTCGCCGGGTGTATCACCATCGAAGGTAAATGCTTTTACGCCGAGCTGCCCGGCACGATTTAATTCCAGCAATTCCGCGACCTGATCTTGCGCCAAGGCTTTGGTCGGAAATAAATACAGGGCTTTCGATTGCTTCTTCATTGCACCGGCGACAACCGGCAGCGTGTAACACAAACTTTTACCTGATGCCGTCGGTGTAACCACCACCACATGGTCGCCCGCTTGCACCGCATGCCAGGCTTCGGCCTGATGGCTATAAAGTTTGTCTATGCCGCGCGTTCGCAAAGCTGCCGCCAATGCGGCTGGTAGGTCTGATGGAAGCTCGGCGTATTTACCTTCCTGGCCGGGTACAAATATAGAACCGGTAATTCTGTCCGAATATTTGTGCTTCAAGCGTTTGGATAAGGAAGGGGTATTGCGTTCTTCTTTTGGCAGAGCTGGCAGAGTGTTCTGAAAAACCAGGGCCGGTTGGATGCTCATGCGATGCTTCCTTGCAGGGGGAAGCAGTGTTGTAGAGTAGGGGCGTCTCAGGGGGTGAGATTGGGGAATGTGAAATAATTCTACCCTTAGTTATCTTGAATTCAAGTTATAGTTCCGAAATTAATGATAGGGAGACGCGTGATGAGTACTGACGGTATCGATCCAAAATTTTTAATTGCAGTATCTCAGTTTATTCCGAAAGCATTAGAAGTCGCAAAAAAAGTTTGGTCCAATTTTGATCAATCAATAGATTATTTAATAAAGCAAGCACATATTAATTACGCGTGTTCTGTCATAAGGAAGTATTCACGTTCAAAAACATTTTTCATAAGAACAGAGGCCGTCAATTTATATGATTTCTACGTTCCAGCATCAATTGATTGCAGAGAAGCAGGTCGAATAGAAAAGATTGATGTTGAGAAGCTATTGAAGATTTCTAAGCACGTTATAATCACTGGTAGTGGCGGATCAGGCAAGACAATATTGATGAGGCACTTGTTGCTAGATGCTCTGCTGCATGGGAAGAGCTTTCCGGTGCTTGTAGAGCTAAGAAACCTAAATGACGATAATGGCAGAACAATCGAAGATGAAATTCTCGAAACATTAACGGCCAATGAATTTAATTTAGATAAAAAATATGTAAATAGCTCGTTGGCCGAAGGTTTGTTTGTTTTGCTTTTGGACGGATTTGACGAAGTTCAATTTGCTCGCAGAAAAGCATTGGAAAAAGAAATCAAAAAACTTTCGCTGGTTACTGGGTGTCAGATAATCATCACATCAAGAGCCGATGTTTCTCTGCAATCTTGGGAAAGATTTACTAATGTGGCAATTTCCAGTTTGACGATGGAGGAAGCTTGTAGCTTAGTAGAAATGATTAACTTTGATGCAGATATAAAGTCTCGATTCATCAAGAGTTTGAAAGGTGGGGTGTTTAACTCGCATAGTTTTTTTCTGTCAAATCCGCTTATGCTTTCAATAATGTTACTGACATATGGTGACTCTGCAGATATTCCGAAAAGGCAAAGTTCGTTCTATAGACAGGCATATGAAGCTCTATTTCAACAGCATGATGCCCTGAAGTCGGGTTTTAAGCGCGATAGAAAAACTGATCTAGATATCTATGAATTCTCTAGACTATTCTCAGGGTTTAGCATGATTAGCTATGACGCAAGAGCCTTTAGATTTTCATACACTGATGCGGTTATGTATGCAAAAAGAGCTTCGGAAGTTACAGGGGTCACTAAGGTGGCGCATGATGGATTTATTGAAGATGCGAAGCAAGCGGTTTGTTTGTTAATGGAAGAGGGTTTAGAGTTGGCGTTCGCTCACAGATCCTTTCAGGAATATTTCGCAGCCAGATTCATATCAGAATCTGAAGAGTTGTTGCAAAAAAAGATAATAGAAAAAATCACAAATAAGAAATCATCTGCTGTAGGTAGAGATAATGTAATGGGTCTTCTGCATGAAATGTCACCTCTTACAGTCGAGCGATTTTATCTAATACCTGAGCTGTCGTCTTTTTTTGGGGCTTCCAGCAATAGAAAAATATCTAAAAAATTCTGGTTCGATAATTTCTGTAAGAATTTCGATTCGCTTAGATATGATGTTAACGAAAAGAGAATAATTTTATTGCTTGACGAAAAAAGAACGCCGGCGCATGAGTTAATGATTTTTGTCAGTCAGAGATATTTTGATCAAGAATACAAGCAAGGGGTTGTGGCGAGCTGGCAAAAAGAAAGTGAGCGCTTCGCTAATAAATATTTTGGAGGAGGGTCATTTCACATGAAAACGTCTACTTTGAAAATTAATTCAGAGATGACTGCAGATATATTGAATATTTTCACAATGTGGTCTCTAGACGGATTGGAAAAAATACGATTATGTTTGAAAGATATGCGTTCGAGGTCTTCGGCAAGATCTAATGCACTAGATCGTGTATTCCTGCTTTAATTGACGAATGAAATAATTGTCAAAAATGGGGTCAGGTTCATTTATCTCACATTTATCTCATGCAATTCCGATACGCTATGGTTATCAGGGCCATAAGGTGCATAGAATCATCGGGTGCATTTATAACGCACCAAAAATGGGGTCAGGTTCATTTATGTCATGCGATTCCAAAAATGGGGTCAGGTTGATTTAATTGAACTAATTGTTAGGATTTGCATCGTTTTAATCGCTGACCCCTGAGCGCACCCTACGAATAATTGTGGACACCCATCAAGCCCATATTGCCTGACGCGCGATTCGGAAAATTCCTACAATAAAACGCGGTGAGTCGGGCTTTGTAACGCGGTAAGTCGGGCTTTGTAGGTTGGCGCCTTGGCCCAACGCTTTTAATCAATTGCCGTGTTGCTGATGAATTGTCGTATTCGTTTGTCGGGCCAGGGGCGCCGACCTACGGTTTCGGGAATACCATCATCAGCAGACAATTGTGGACACCCATCAAACCCATATCGCCTGACACACGATTCGGAAAATTCCTACAATAAAGAAGCCGTAAGCCGTAAGCCGCAATCAAAAATCACATTGAAGCGACGTAGCCCGGATGAAATGCAATGGAATCCGGGTTAAACCTATCGCAGGCCTTCCCGGATTCCGCTACGCTGCATCCGGGCTACAATTTTGGTGAGGGATAATGGTTATGTCGTTGATAGCTTCAAAAAATCCAGAGAATATTGAATACCATGGCCAATTTGGGATAACGCAATATTGTTTGGATGCCATTACCCGACTCATTCAATGTGGTGAGTGGATTAACAAAGCCAGTCTTCTAACTTGCGAGAAGACACACGGCTTTTTACTGACGGTGGGTGAATATCATTACATTGCAATAAAAGCTGGGTTTGGTTCAGGCTATAGCGGCGAAGGTTCTAGGGGGCTAGCTACAGCCTTAAGTCTTTTTAAGCGTCATCGCATTGAAATTGAAGAATATGAGATTTCACATGCATTGATGAAGCGCCTCAATGAATGTTCTCTGACCAGGTCTGATCTTGAATTTTTAAATGGCGCGCCCGCGATTCGGCCTATACGCTTGTATGACTATATCTATCCATTTAGAGAAACTCACAGATTTGGTGACAGCGAGTTAAATGCTGAGTTTTCCACCATGGTTCCATTCCGAATTGTCGATCCTAGAATTATGGACATGGCACTAAAGTTGGAAAATGACGCGGATTCTGCACTGATGACAGCTTATCGACGTTTAGAGCAAATTATTCTAAAACGCTGTAAGTTGAATGAGATATCTGGTTCTAAGCTGGTTGGAAAGGTTTTTCAGGGAGACGATTCTTTACTTTATTGGCGCGATATCGATGGAGAAGAAGTTAAAGGACGAGCTTTTCTTTTTATGGGAGCCTACAAGGCATTTCGGAATCGTAGGGCTCACAAGGAACTTAAGCACAATGATGAAGAGTCGCTTCGTGAGTTCTTGATATTAAATGAACTGTATCTCTTGGAAGCTGAAGCAATTGAGAGGCCGATAACTGATTGACTTTATAGTGACGTAGCCGGATGAAATGTAATAACGCGATAAGGTTCGCGGAATTTTCCGTCATAGGGTGCGACCCGGCGCACCAATGCCTCGACGATAGGTTTTCGCGAGATGACGAATGACGGCAATCTTATGCTTGTGTTCGCCATGTGACACACATCCGGCAAGGTGCGCTTGAGCGCACCCTACAATGACAAATTCGCTTTACGCCATCACCGGATAATCCGTATAGCCCTCCGCGCCGCCGCCGTAATACAACTCGGTACGCCCAGGATTGAGTGGGTGGTTTTTTTCCAAGCGCGCTGGCAAATCGGCGTTTGCAATAAACGGTCTGCCCATGGCGACTGCATCGATTAAGCCTGCGTCCAAAAGTGGTTGGGCTTTTTCTGGCGTATAGCCGCCAGCGGCCACGATAACGCCGGGGAATTTGGCGCGTAATTGTTCGCGGAATTCAAGCGTTAGGGCTGGGCCGCCAGCCCAATCGGGTTCCGACAAATGCAAATAGCCTAAGCCGCGCTGTGCGAATTGCTCGGCCAAATACAAACCCATCGCTAAGCCCGCTTGATCGTCAAGGCCATTGAAAATGCCCATCGGGGAAATGCGAATGCCCACATGCGCCGCGTCCCATTCTGAAATAACCGCATCGACAATTTCTAAAGTTAAGCGGGCTCTGTTTTCCAAACTGCCACCGTATTGGTCGGTACGGAAATTACTTTCTTCCGACATAAACTGATGCAATAAATAGCCGTGCGCGGCGTGGATTTCCACCATATCAAAACCGGCTTCGCGCGAATTGCGGGTGGCGATTTTATATTCTTCTACCAAGCGAGGTATTTCATCGGTACGCAAAGCGCGTGGTGTGCTGCAGGCAATGCGTACCATGTTGCCGTGCTCGTCTTTTACTGTGGTTTTATTTTGATACGGACGGTCCGATGCGGAAACCGGTGCTTGCCCGTCTGTTTGAAGGCTAGTGTGCGATACACGGCCCACATGCCAAAGTTGCATGCATATTTTACCGCCTGCATCATGCACCGCTTTATTGACTTGCTTCCAACCGCGAACTTGTTCTGCACTGTAAATGCCCGGTGTATCGGCATAGCCTTTACCTTCATTAGATATTTGTGTCGCTTCGGTAATCACCAAGCCGGCACTGGCACGCCGCGCATAATATTGAGCCATCAAGGCGTTCGGCACATCGCCAGGTTGTGTGGCGCGCATTCGGGTTAACGGTGCCATCAAAATACGGTTGCGTAAGTGCAGCGGCCCAATATTGATGGCATCAAACAGTGTTACGGGCATTCAATTCTCCTAAGAATTCGAGTAATGACTATAAGGGCAGTCAGTTTTTTCAATCTCAAATAAGTTGAGGCGAAAGCATGGAAATCAAGGTGAAGGCGACAATGTGCATAGAATCAAAGGGAGCGCCGTAGGGCGCAATTGGCTACACCATTGCGCCGAATACCTGTCGTGACCACACGTCGTCATACCCTGAAATTCTGACTATGCGAATTGTGCTTTAGATTCGTGTGGGATTTTTGGCGCAATGGTGGAGCCAATTGCGCCCTACGGTGCTATGCGAATTGTGCTTTAGACTCGTGTGGGATTTTTGGCGCAATGATGGAGCGAATTGCGTCCTACGGTGTTGGCCGTTAAATAAACGGAAGGCGATAATGTGCATAGAATCATCGGGTGCGTTTCTAACGCACCAACGCCTCATGCAAGGGTTTGTCAGAGCTGTAAATAGCGTTGATCTGATGCTTATCTCGCCTGGGGGACAATTTTGGACACCCATCAAACCCATATCTCCTGACACGCGATTCGGAAAATTCCTACAATAATGAAGCCGTAAAGGCCATAAGGTGCGTAACGCGATAAGGTGCTCCGAATTTTCCGTCATAGGGTAAGACCCGGCGCACCAATGACTCGGCGATAGATTTTCGCGAGATGAGGAATGAAGGCAATCTTGGGGTTGTATTGGCTTTGTGAGATAAATCCGGCAAGGTGCGCTTGAGCACACCCTATGGCTTTACGACACTACAATTATAAGGCGGTAAGTGGCAGGCAAAAAATAATATTGACGTAAGGCCGTTGAACAAATACGGACATTCTGGGCTAGGGGAAGCCGACCCTAGTTACTACCATCATTTCTTATTTCGCCTATTCGTATCTGGCTCATCCTTGTTTTTATCTTTCTTGGGTCGCCTTAATAACAGTGATGGATTTTCTTTAACCTTGGCGGTAACTGCACCAATATCGGCGACTACCTTTTTGGTTTGATCTTCGATGGAAGCAAACTTCTCTGCAATTTTAGGCAGCTGCTCCATAAATGTGCTGATGCTGCTCTTTTTCGCGGGAATTTCTGGAATCTCGCCAGCCGGTGTTGCGGCCACCAGGAATTTTGCATCGGCACTGCCGCCATTAAGCTCGATGTAATAGGCACCCGTTATGCCCTTGAACTGTAGCGAGGCTTTGGTATTGGTCTTGATGGGTGCGTCCTTGTGCAACATGACATCGACTTCAACCCGGCCTGGATCTTCCGGATGGATGGTCATGGCTTTGACCATTCCAACATCAACGCCAAGATATTTCACAGTGTCATCCAATGACAAACCGCTTACGGATTCGGCAAAGTGGATTCTATAGAGCACGTCGTCCTTGTTACCGGTGCGGGTCAGCCAGACAAAAAAGAATGCCAGAGCAATCGAGAATCCAATAACGAAAAGCCCTTCGATGAAATAGCGTTTATCCGATTCCATGGCTTGATTTCCTTGCGTGAATTGCGCCCATTGCTCTTGGACTGTGTAGAAGTTCATGTATCCACGGATCAGTGGAACGCATTAGTTTTTCCAGCGTGTCAACGATTATTTTTTTATCGACCAACACTGCAACGCGGTCACAGATGTTGAACAGTGTATTGAGGTCATGGGTGACGATCACCACGGTAATGCCGAGCCCTTGATTGAGTTTCAGGATCAACTCGTCAATGCCGCCAGCGGTGAGCGAATCAAGATCCGAAGTGGGCTCATCAAGAAAAAGAATGCGAGGGTCGAGAGCGAGTGCGCGGGCAAGTGCGGCTCGTTTAACCATGCCTCCCGAAAGCTGGGCGGGGAATTTCAAAGCGGTATCGGCAGGCAATCCTGCCAACTCGAGTTTGATGGCGGCAAGTTTTTCTTGTTCGCTGACCGATAAATCCGTGTGCTCACGCATGGGTAGCATGACATTTTGCGCGACCGACAGTGACGAAAATAATGCGCCTTGCTGGAACAGTACGCCAATCAACGCAGCCTTCTCGCTTGGGCTTATGGATTCAATCGTTTTATTATTGAGCAGAACCTTGCCGCTATCGGGTCGATGCAGTCCAATCAAGGTTTTCAGCAATACCGATTTTCCCGAGCCAGAGCCGCCGGCAATACCGAGAATTTCGCCGGAGCGAACTTCCAGATCAAGCTTGTCATGCACGACTTGCGTGCCGAAACGATTGACGATGCCATGCGCCGACAAGATAGTTTCCGAAGATTTGCGTTTGCTTGTACTCATAAACCGAGCCGCTCGAAGAGCACCGAGAACAAGGCGTCGAAAATAATAACTAGAAATATCGCCTTCACTACGGCGCGGGTGGTTTCGCGACCAACGCTTTCCGCTGAACCGCGTACTTTGAGTCCGTGCATGCATCCTACCGTACCGATAAAAAACGCGAAGATGGGTGCTTTGATCAGACCAACAAAAAGATCGCTCATGTCAATTGCCAGACGCACCCGGTCGATATACGGAAACGGCGCAATGCCCAGTTGTGATTGCGAAATCAAGGCACCGCCGACCAAGCCCATAATGTCGGCAAAAAAGGTCAAGAGCGGCAAGGTAATCATGATCGCAATCAGGCGTGGCACGACCAGCAATTCCATTGCTCCAAGCCCCATCACTTCAAGTGCATCAATCTCTTCCCTCGACTTCATGACACCAATCTCGGCGGCGAATGCGGAACCCGAGCGACCTGCCACCATAATCGCCGTAATCAACACACCCATTTCGCGAAGCATCGACACCGCCACCAGATTGATCATGAAATCATCGCCACCGTAGGGGCGTAATTGCACCAAACCCTGATAGCCAATCACGATGCTAATCATGATGGCCATCAGGCCAACAATAGGCAGCGCCTTAATTCCGGTTTCGGCAATTTGCGCAGAAATGGAAGCCGGTCGTAATGTGGATGGATGAATCAAGGCATAAAATAATGCATTCACAGCACGGGCAACAAATACGACAACGTCGTAGGCATCACGCCCGATATCGTCAACACCTTTGCCGAGTTGGATAATCAACTCGCGCCACCTCGGCATAGAGTCTGGTTTACTGAGTGGCTTTCGATCCAATGCACAAATCAGTTCGAGCAGTTGATCGTGCTCGGCGCTGATACCGGCTAATTCCACGTGTTTGTCTCGTAGTTCGCAAAGGAACAACGCGCCGGAAGTATCGAGCCCGTCGAGCTTGCCTAAATCAAGCACATGCGGCTTGCGTTTCTTGACCCAAACTTCAAGTGAGCCTCTGACTTCATCAAGCGTGTGTATGTCGAGCACACCATCAAGCGCAATCTGACCACCATCATCTTTGACGACAACCATGCGGGGGGCTGTTTTTGATGAGGTCTGCTGCATATTTCTCTGCACATCGAAGATGCACAAAGCCTACGCTTGAGGCATGCGCGACTCTGTGCGCAAGCGCACATGCAAAAATGTGTAGTCAGGGAAGCGGAATGGCAATCAATTTGTCGTCCAAAGCGCTTCCATCGGTTTTTGTGGACGAACCGGATTCCAGCACCAAGGCACAGGCAGGGAATCCCGCAATAATGGCCATTATGCTTCCACCATTTTTCAAACGTGCAACATAGCCGTCTCGGGTTTCCTGCATATTCATTTCAGTGGACGACAACAGATCACTCAATGCCGCTTCATCTTTAAAGTCAATCTTGAAAAATTCCTGATTCATTTTTATCTACCTTGCGTTGATTGAATGGATTTCCGGATGACTGATCAAACCGAATTTTCAACATATTTTTTTAACCCCTCGAGCATCGCGCCCCAGTTTTTCTCGGACTCGTCACGAGCGTTTTCGTCAGCGTTATTATCCTGTGTAAGAGAAACCTCGGTGCTCTTGGCGCCATCTGCAAGATGGATAGTGACGAAGTGATAATTGTCGGAGATGTCAGGCTTGCCGGACAGCGGGCTGTAATGGCTGTAACGAAGCAGCTTTTCTGGTTCTATCTTGAGAATGACACCCTTGTCTTCATACTTCTTGCCCTTGAATTCACCCTTCCATATTATCTCGCTGCCTTCGCGCCAGCCAGATTCCACGTCGGTACCGAACATGTATTGTTTGATCGCGACAGGATTAACGAGTGCGTCCCAAACCTCTTTTTTGTTTGAATTAATCGAAATGGTGGCATTTGCAATAAAGTCATCGGTTATCATAATTGTATGCTCTCCAAATAAGCAGGATTGCCTCACATGCAGCACCATTTATGTTTTAAAGGAGATTGGATCACAGTGCGATAGCACACCAAGCAATACCGAGTTTATTCTAGGGCCATAAGGTGCTTCCAATGTGTAACGCGGTAAGTCCGGCTTTGTAGGTTGGCGCCTTGGCCCAACGCTTTTAATCGATTGCCGTGTTGCTGATGAATTGTCGTATTCGATTGTCGGGCCAAGGGCGCCAACCTACGGTTTCGGGAAAAAAGGGCTAAGGTTCATTTAATTGATTCAAAGCCATAAAGGCATTAAGCCGTAATCAAAAATAATATTGAGGTACTACTCTGGACACCCAATATTAGAGACGGAGTAGCCTCATCGAATCTAATAAGACGGCAACATGAATTTTGTCTAGTGTGATTTATCAAATACATTTCTATCGCCTACACTTCTTTCTCCCGTGACCGGGAAGTAGGTCTTCGATAAGCTCAGGCTTTGTGAATTTGCCTCGTGAGACCAATGCCTTTCAACCAGCGCTGTCCAATGGCTTCAGCTTTCTCCATCAATTGTTCAGTCGTACCAATCATTCGCCAATAACCCGAACCAACGGCTTTTACTTGAGTAGGCCAATGCTTGGCAGTACAACCGGTTTTGCTGAGTGCAGCCCGTGCACTCTTTGGAATAGCGCCTTTCTTGTCAGGCCTTACTTGTTGGCCTGTCCATTGCACTAATTCGATGTACTGGCCCTGTTTCAAGGACAGCGCCGGTGCCAGCCCAATCAGTGGCTTGAGCCATTGCTGTGCTTTTGCTTCATCGTCACGACAGCTCAATACCCGCTGTTGAATACTGGTGTGATCGCTGTGATCCAAACGCAATGTAATACCTGCACGAATCGGGTTTAAATCCACATAGGCCATCGCTGCCAATACCGCGCGTTCATCAGCAAGCACTTGGCATTTGAAGCGACCTTCCCAAAACCGGCCGGTGCAGGAATCTTCATGATTGGCCGCACGGGCAATGGGTTCTTTAATACAACGCATTAACCAAGACAAAGAACATAGGCGTTGACGAAGTATCGCCAAACGCATGGGATTCTTGAGCAATTTCTGTCGCCGTAGTTCACTGTCTTGTTCGCGATTAGGAAAGAGCTGGCACCAGCGGTGAGCGACTTCGTCATCGGACCAGCGTTGTGCAGCATCCACATCGACATGCACGACGATATGCAAATGGTTACTCATTACCGCATAGCCGTAAATACCAATAGAAAAATATTTAGATACTTCGTGTAAGCGTTGTTTGACCCAGGCTTTACGATGGGTGTAATCGATAGAAGAATAGGGATCGATGCCGCACAACCACGCACGACGCACACACCGAGATACGCAGTGATAGTTGCCGGAGGCATGGTTGGAAACGAAAAGGGAACGAGCGGTAGCCATAAGCCATTATGGCGATCGACGACAAAGAGGAATGTAGGGAAAATCTGATTGTCGTGTCAGGTGATATGGGTTTAGTGGGTGTCTACTAATGAACGTACTAATGAACGATTAATTCGGGTAATATCAGACATATTTAATGAAACTTGGATTATCAAAGCTATTTGTAAGGATAAGCCGCCGATCGAGTCACGAGTTCCGACAACGAACCGTTTGCTTCTGGCGCTATCAGAATCCGAATTGAGCCAACTACTTCCGAAAATGGAATTGGTTTCTCTGGCTCACGGTGAAGTTCTTTACGCGCCGGGAGGGCATATCACACATGCTTATTTTCTGAATGAAAATACTCTCGCATCAATTAATTTCACCATGGAAAATGGTACGGGAATTGAAACGAGTTTGGTCGGTTGCGAAGGAATGGTGAGTATCATGACATTCTTGAAACCCGATATTTATCCTGCAGCTATCGTTGTCCAATTTGCGGGTGACGCGATGCGAATTTCTGCCGAAACTCTGCAGGCCGAATTTAATTCGGGCGGCACGCTGCAAAGTATCCTGCTTCGCTACACTCAGGCAGCGATCGTTCAAGTTGCTCAAACTGCTGCCTGCAATAGATTGCATTCGGTTGAGCAGAGGCTTTCCCGTTGGCTATTGACAATTCATGACCGGGTTACGGGTGAAATTCCAATTACACATGAATTAATTTCCCTTCGGCTCGGGGCTCATCGTTCGAGCGTTAACAAAGCAACCAGCCTCTTTAAACGCGAAGGGCTGATCAGATACGCACGAGGAAAGATAACTATTGTGGATCGTGAAAAACTTGGCTCCATGGCATGTGAGTGCTACAAGAACATCAAAAGGCAGTTCGAACACATTCACAAAGTTTAAGACCGAAATTATTTTCCACTATGTCGGAAGTTGTACAGACAAGGGTTTTCGCAACCTTTATGTTTTCTAAACAATTGCGATAAATTCCCACGCGCCATGGCGGTGGGCGGATAACAAAAACCAAAAATAGGGAGAATAACATCATGAAAATACATAGTTTATTCATTAAATCACTCGCGATGGCAATGACTTTGACAGCCATTCTAGTCGCGACTTCCGCGCAAGCCGATACCCAGGCCGAAAAAAGTCTATATGAACGCCTTGGTGGCGTCTTCGCCATCGCCGCAGTAGTTGACCACTTCAGTGATGCCGTTGTGCAGAACCCGATCGTGGGGAAGAATTCGAAGAATAAAGCGCTTAAGGAATGGCACACTAAAAACCTGAGTAGGCTGCCGGGCCTAAAATTCATGCGAACCCTTTGGCTCTGCGATGTTTCAGGTGGTCCGTTCAAATTCTCGGCGACAAAACCGGGCAAGACTGACGTGGGTCTTGAGGAAGCACATCGAGACCTCAAGATCTCGCCAGCAGAATTCGACGAGGTTGCGGCCGAACTAGGGCGCACACTTGACTGGGCCAAAGTTCCTGCTCGCGAGAAGGGGGAAGTTCTGGGCGCCTTCGCAGCTCATAAGTCGGAAGTAACGGCTGGCTACAAGATCAAGTGAATAGCAGTCACGAAAAGCAAAGAGTCAGGTCAAACCTAGGAGCTTAATCCAATTAATCATTCCGGTGCTGAAACAACCCTGGATTTTGATGTTCAAATAGTCACGTGTTAATAGGTAACTGAACGCATAAACTCTGCACCATTCAAATGGATTAAAAGTGCCGCCATGCCTGTGCATGGCGGCACTGCTTGTAAAGCGCCTATCTCTTTAATAATTTACAGATTGGCGTTCTCTAATTTTCTTAAGATCGCGCACGCCAGCAAACTGATAATAAACCTTGGATGTGACGGGGCCCACCACGTATTCCTTTTTCTTGGGGTCGTAGTGTTTGGCTTTCGGATCAACAAAGGTAGCAATCACATACACGCTAGTAGAAGGAAATGGGTCGCGCGTTGTGCCAGCACAAATGGGCCCTTCATAGTCGTCCAAGCCTGGGGCATCTTTGGGTCTGTTAATCATCGGATGTTGTACTTTTGGAACCCCTCGGCTGCAATCATAAACACCGGGTTCGCCCACTTTATGGGTTGTTGTGTAATGAGGTCTTGCATCCAGTTTAGCAATGACACAGCGCGTGGTTTCGCGCAGCGTTTTGGCTGTGCATTTGGTAGCGCTGAATGGTTTTATTTTTACACCGTCGAAGCTCATCGGACGCCCCGCACCCACCATGGATTCAATAGACGCCACGCGAGGTAGCTGGTAGATCACGGCACTTTGCATGACTAAGGGTGAGGCCGCCATATCAGCAAAAAAATTCAACGCGAATGCACCATCTGCAGCATCAGCAGTGCCCGAATCGTACATTGGTAAGCGAGGATGCAAGGCAAGCGCGCTGGACCCTGCATCGAGCAAGGTGATGTTCTGAATAATGATCGGATCGGGTTGATTAAAATCAACGCCGGTAAACGTTGCCCCAATGTGAAACTCCGCACCGCCGGGTAACACGCCCGGAGCGGCCACTGTGGACGCTGGATTGCCCGCAGACCAAGTAATTTTATAGCGGTTATAGAGTGTACCTTTGAATGTGGTTGTTCCAGAAGGACCACTGACGACCGGATTAATCCAGGGGCTTGAGGGCCCTGTCCATGACCAAGTGAGATTGACCGCAGGCAAGGTACTCAAGAAATCTATCGTCAAGCTGCGTGCTTCAGCAGCATTGGGATTTACCAAATCCCAGTTGTGCATGGTTTGAACGGAAAGACCAACATTGGTAGCGAGTAAGCCATAGGTGCGATTGCTGATATGGCGACGGAAACTAGCACGATCTTCGCCGGTCAAATTGCAGCCCATGGGCATCAGATGTCTGCGGAAGCCATCTTCTCCTGGCGTAGGAGCCGAGCCAAAGTCGCCGCATGATCCGGTATTGGGGTTGTCATCGCTGTGCGATAAGCCGTATGTGTGTCCGCCTTCATGTGCTGTCGTACCGCCAATCGCTTGTGCCCAGCGTTCCAGTGTGGCGTTGGCACCTGTTAGTGCACCTGAAGCTGAGCACCCACCCATGCCATTTCCACCTTCGCATGTTGTGTAAGTGCCGGCCCAAACGCGAGCGAAATCAATATTAACGATGTCGCCGATATCCACTTCCTGTGCTTGTCCCCACGCGCCTGTAGGATTGTCAGATCCTACCGCCACCGTGAGGCGTCGCGCAGGTGGTGTCGGAAGTGTGGCAGGATTGGTGGTGGTAGAAATAACTTGTACATTAAATTCGCAATAGTCATCGGCAACAACATCATAAATCCGATCTCTTAATGCCGCCGTAGTACCAATGGCAGGATTAAGATCTGCCACATCAAAACTGCGTGCCGGGCTAGCTCCCGTGGTGTAGCTGGGGAATGTTGCATCGTCAGCGGATGGAAAATAAACATAAAACTTGTGCGACTTTGCCGCATCGGTGGCGCCATAGCTCAGCGGACAGGCGGGGGCAGCCCAAGCAGTGGACGTGGTAATTGCAATGAGACTAATCAAAAATGCGAGATGTTTAAACGTAACTTTCATGATGGACTCTCCAAATGTTTTGTGGATATATTCTCCCCGATCGATAATGGATGACGATGCAAAAAAATTGCTGCGTTATCTAAATGTCGGCCTCACAGCGCAATCGAGAGTCTCAAACGAATTCAATGCAAGAATGCATTGAAGCGTACAAGTTTGGCAGGGCGCACAAATACGTAAACACAATCAATCTGTGCTGTCTCGATCACAAGTGGTAGCAATAGTAGTAACGAGGTTTATTGTTCATGTCGGCCAAAGAATTTCGCATCATTAACATCGTCAGAAAAAAGTAAGGGTAACTTAATTGAAAAATTACAAATCCTCATAAACAAGGACACTCGCAACTTCTAAATGCGATAAGGTGTATATGGACTCCCCCTGACTTGCAACAAAAGTTTTTGGCTTACGGTCGATTGCAAGCGTATATCGGGCCTATTGTTGAAAGGGTTAGCTTTCTGGCCATCATGGATCAGTCGCTCGCGAGTTCCTTGATTGCGCTATCGGCATTGTCTGCCAGCACCTTATGCAGGTTTTACTCGCTACGGTCTAACCGTTCGCCATGAACTAGTCATCGCAAACGCGGGTGAGGTGTTACTACTGAACGTGTTGTGTTATTCAACGGTAGTTTTGAATCATTTAAGCGGTCATCGGTTGCCAGTCAGCTTGGTAGGTTCGCTCAAGGCGAACAATCGCCCACGCCAAGCGTGCGGTTTTAATGGCTTGTGCAACGATAGCGATATTGCGATGCCGGCGTTTTCCTAAATCGGCTAACCATCGGCTCCGTACATCGTCTTTTTTTTCAGCCACTCTTTGTACACTGCCTGCGTCATGTGCGAGCAGCGAACGCAGCGTCATAGGGTGTGCCTGTGACGCACCAATGCCTCGCCGATGGGTTTTAGCGAGATGATAAATGACAGCAAGCTGATGGTGGTATTTGCGATGTGGATAAATCCGGCAAGGTGCGCCAGGGCGCACCCTATGGCTTCTGCGAAAGTTCCTGCGGTGACGACAATGGTCCGTGCAATGGGTGCAGGATCTCGACTTACTGATCAGGATCGCGGTACAGAAGTGCGTACTAAGTAATCCTGAAAGTAATCTCAGAAGCACCTCGCAGAAGATTGATTTATGAGAGCACATACTATGTAGCTTACGTTTTAAGCATTTGCGACGAATCAGTCAGCCACAAGTCTGTTATGCCGACACCTTCGAGATCTTCGCAGTGGCTCCGCAAATTTTCTGTTGAGAGTTTCGCACCAACACGCGCAGCTTCGGTCATCAATATGTAATCGCGCGATGGCACACGATTCTTTAGCAGGCGGTGGATCAGAATTACATCTTCGCCAGCGAGTTCTTCAAATTGCCGTACTTGTTTGACAGCGATTTCGCCCGCATGCACAAATGCCTTTAGGGCGAGATTGTCTATATTGGTGCAGGCTTCGCAGGTGCAATTTGCGCGAGTCTCGCGTTGCTTTGCAAGGCATTGGTAAAACGCTGGAAAGAAAGCACTGACTTGTGCGAAGACACTGTTTGCATCAGCAGTATCACCCAGCTCATATTCGCGATAGAGCAGGGCTGCATCGCCTTCGAGTTTATTGACTTGCAATGGATGCTCGGCAAGGTCGATCACCGTTTCCATCAACTCGCTGATGATTTGTTCGGCATGCAATAAACTTACCGTGCGCTGGGTAATGAAATTGGTGTAGCCGCTGATATCAAGAATAACTAGATAGGCATGAATGAGGCGCATGGTGAACCTTGGTTATGTGTATAAAAAGCTAGAGGCGGGTGAGGGAGCAAAAGGTGCGCCAAGCTTATTAGAGATGGCTTTTATATCTCAATATGACCGGAAACGACACTGTAGTGCGTATTATCAAGTTATTGGCAGTTGAATTTGTAAAAGAGCGAGGTGTTCCTGTGTCAACATTAAAAGCATTTTTTGAAGCAGGGAAAACCATACTTTCATTCGGCAGTTCTGCAAATGCCTCAAGCCGTGAAGATATTAGAAATGTTATTGGTCAATTAGCCGATGAGCTTGATCGAGCCTTAATGCTGGCCGATTCTTACCTGATGGGTGTTCAATATTCCCGAGACGATCAGGACCTCGTGCAGTATCTTCAATCCGTCAACGGCAAGTTGATGGGAAGTTTTCAGGAGCACCATGTATGCGCGGGGCTATACCAACTCGCTGACAAATTTGGTCAGGTGTTTGACCCTACGCGGTTCTCGATAGCGATAAGTAAGTATAGTGAGATTCCCGCTTTGATCAATCATCTCAAAAGTGGCGAGCGAGCCGTATTGGATGAGCTTGATGATATTACCCAGGCATTACAACAACTGGCAATGCAGCTCAAACAGGCTACGCCTGCAAATATTGATGCCATCAAATTAAATATTTCGGATACGGTTTTGGAGAGTCGCAGTGCAATCGAGAACCATAGAAAACAAATTAAAGCGATGCGACGAAAAATAATTGATTCGATGTGAATTTATAAAACTCAGGAAAATTGCTGTAGCAGACAATTAGTTAGCTTGATTATGGTTTCGTATGGCTTCTGAAAAATCAACACTATTTGCATGTAGTTTCGCCATTTTATTAATTTGATGTGCTGCGCGAACTTGGTCTTTTGCCAACTTGGTGTCGATCAGGTCAAGATCAAAGGCGAGTTCGTCTGAATAGGCGGGTAATAAGGTTTTATAACTAAGCGGTATGCTGCCAGGCGCAATAACATTGATGTGCTCAACAATATTGGTAGTGCAGGTATTGGTAATCGTATTGTAAAATTCGGGTTGTTTTGCGACCGCGTTGGCGCGCTTTAGCATTGATACGAGTAGTTCACGCTTCTTTTCTGGCGTGGCTTTTACTTTGTAAAGATAGACATTGTCGTGGCGATAATTGGCACGCAAGCCAATCAGGTCGTGTTCGTCGCCAATCACGTAAATCAATTCATATTGCCGAAGCAGGCCGCCGATAGGCGAAAAGGATTCGCCTTTTTCTTTCCGGATTTCAACCGAAATGGCAATGTATTCACCGTTATCAAAACCAA
The DNA here is from genome assembly GCA_043721835.1 of Arenimonas sp. Classification (GTDB taxonomy): domain Bacteria; phylum Pseudomonadota; class Gammaproteobacteria; order Xanthomonadales; family Xanthomonadaceae; genus Arenimonas. Next base: position 20,253 of record JAYSQD010000050.1, read on the forward strand.
AGCTTAAAAACGTGTGGGCAGGACCGCGCCAATCTGAAAACGGTTCAACGATAAACCAGACTGATTCCAGTTTTTGCAGGTCGTAAGTCCGATCTTCCCAATGCACATCAAAGTCCGAAGTAGAACGGTATTGTGCATTACGTACATTTTTTATTTGCACCGAATCGTCGATAAAAACGGCGCTCGCCGTGCGTTCGGTATCGGGCGACCAATCGCGATTATTGGAGGGCCGTACTGCAACAATAAGCAGCAGATAAGCAGCGATCAATATCGAAACGATCCAAAGAACAGCTCGAAGAAACTTGTGGCGCTTTGATGTAGGCGAGGACATCCTGCCATCATAACGCAATCAATATGCAACACCAAAAAGCATAAGGCGATATATATACGTGAAGCTAGGGACCCAAGTTTCTATCAAATAATCGCGTATATGAAAACTGCGATCACCCTTGTGCAGGGCAGCTCTCGGTTAAGGGTGTAATGCGAGAGCTACCCAATACTTAAACACGTGGGCATCAGGTTTTCAGCGTGCCTTCGATAGAATCATCCAGTGTCACACCGATAGTTGCGCCGATCAGCATCTTCACGCCTGCAACGGCATTGCCGTGTTTTGTATCCCAATAATAACCTGTAGTGGGGGTGAATTTGATCACACGAATTCTGGGGTCATCTTCACCCTCCGTGAACCAGGTTTTGATCACGAATTGCCATAGTTCTTTTATCTTGGCTTTGTCATGCGAAACCGTTGCGCTACCATCGAGATACAGGAAATCAGAATGTGCTGAGCCCTGAAAATATAGTTTTACCGATGGATCAATCGATAGCTCATGATTTTTATGGCTATCGCTGGCGCTTAAGAACCAAAGATTACCGTCATCGTCCACTTGCTGCACGCTCATTGGACGAGTTCCACCAGACTGTGTTGTAGAGACCCCTGTGCAGAAGAAACATGTACCTGCTTTTTTGACCAACTCCTTGATTTTTTCAACAGCGGCCTGCGAAACAAGATTTTCACGGTTGTGCTCAGGCTGATTTTTATTGATCGAGTCCATATTTATTTTATCCTTGCTGATGTCTTTTGATTACAACAACGATAAGTCTGGATGTCAGTGCGCATTCACACATACGCAGAGATTTCAAGATAGGATAATCACGGTTGTGAAATACAGGTGATGAAACAATCAAGTTCAAGGCAGGAGAATAAAATGGCCACTGGCTGGGCAGGTGACGGTGCGGTACAAGATCAAATTGATGCCACTGTCAAAGATGGAATTAAACGTGTGCGCAGTAAATTGCCGAAAGGTGAAAGCCTGAAACGCTGCGAAGGCTGCGATGCAAAAATTTCCGAGGAGCGCCGCAAGGCAGTTCGCGGAGTGCGCATGTGTGTGCCATGCCAGGAAGTGCGTGACCAGGAAGATGAAACTGCCGGTGGCTATAACCGACGCGGCAGTAAGGATAGTCAGTTGCGTTGAATGCTAGAAATCCGCGTCGAGCACGACTCTGTAACGCGCCTTACCGGCGCGCAGATGCTCCATGGCTTCATTCACTTTACTCATCGGGAAATGTTCCGTCTCTGGTGTTACCTGATGACGTGCGGCAAAGTTCAGCATCGAATCAATGGCGCCACGTGACCCGGTGGGTGAACCGGAAACCGATTTTTGTCCCATCAATAAAGTAAATGTCGGTACCGGGATCGGTTCGAGCACGGCACCGACCATATGCAGTCTGCCGTTGGGCGCGAGTGCGGCGAGTAGTGCGTTCCAATCAAGTGGTACGTTTACGGTATCAATAATTAAATCGAGTGTGCCTGCCAGTTTGCCAATAGCTTCTGAATCGCGGCTGGATACAACACGATGTGCACCAAAGGCACGGGCTTCTTCTGCCTTTGAATCGCTTGATGTAAACGCAGTAACTTCACAGCCCCAAGCCTTGCAGAATTTCAACGCCATGTGGCCAAGGCCGCCGATACCGATAACGCCCACGCGCGAAGTTGGCGAAATATTAAATTCACGCAATGGTGCAAACACGGTAATACCGCCACACAGCAGTGGGCCGCTGTCGCGTGAATCAAGGCCATCCGGCAAGGGCATGGTCCATACCCAATGGGCACGTACTTTATTGGCGAATGCGCCGTGGCGACCAATAAGTGTGGGTTGCAGACTTTCGCAAAGATTGTGATGCCCCATCAAGCATTGTTTGCAGTGCATGCAGCTATGCGAATTCCAACCCAGTCCAACACGTTGACCAATGCTCACGCCTTTTGCCTGCGAGCCCATTGCGACGACGCGACCGGTGGCTTCGTGGCCCGGTACGAATGGATAGCGGGTCATGCCCCATTCGTTGTCGAGCAATGACATGTCGGAGTGACAAATGCCGCAGTGTTCGACCGCAATTTCTACTTCTTCTTCACCGAGCGGACCCGGGTCGTATTCAAAGGGTTCTAATTTACCACCGGCGGTTTGTGCGGCCCAGGCTTTGATGGTGGACATCGGCAGACTCCTTCATTGAATGATGGAATAGAGTGTACTACCACAATGTCGAAATTTGATGATGTATGGCTGCAATGTGTAGTCGCGTAGCCCGGGTCACGCCCCACCGACCCGGGAAAATCTGCGAAATCGTCAAGTTTTTTTTAAAGACAAAACAAAGCAGCCTTGATAAATATTGTGGTCCGCGAGTCCCGGGTCGGTGGGGCGCGACCCGGGCTACGATATTTTTATTGACGATAAAAATTAAGACTTAAAGATAATGAGGCAATAGTCAATTCAAATAGTTTGATCGGTTGCGCAATCACTTTTTTGATAGAAAAATTACCGGCGGTCTTTCCAGTTTTTTGCTGGTGATTAAAACTAAGCGAGGTTTTCAGTTTCCAGGTTTTGTCGCGAAGTAGCCAGATATTCGTGAATTTGGCAATAGTGTAGCCTGCGATAGCAGGGTCGGTGCCTTTGGTATGGAACTGGTGTTCGCCTTGTTGAATGGCACCATAGAGCACGCCATTATTTTCCAGTGCATAGACTTTCGAGCTTCCGGCAAGCAAAGTGCGAATGGGTTTTTCATTGAGGTTTGAACAAACATTGCGTTTAACGGCTTCCAAAAATTCTTTGCGATTCTGCATGCCGCCCTTGTCATGGAAAAACTCGAGATTGTCGTCCGTTAGTGCTTCAAAAATATTGGGTTTGCATTGATTGAAACCCTCGTCAAATAATTGACTGTCCAATGCCATGATGTCCCTGAATAGCTTGGAATTTTCGGATACTTGCGCCTGTGCAGATTGCAAACTACTCAGTAGAAATAAAAACATGATGGCAATTAATTTTTTCATGGTGCTTCTCCCTGGTGAAAGTAATGCGGTGATCCAAAATCAGGCAAGCGTCTGCCAGCACCGTTGCTAAAAGGCAACGGTTTTTGTTTTTGCATCGTGTGTTTAATTACATATTTCTAAACAAAGACATATAGGTCAGGCTTACTGCCAGTGTTTCTGCCCGGCCTTTTAGTTTGATAATGCCGCGACCCGATTCATCCCGACTAATGCTCGCAACGGCCTTCATATTGACGATAGTGGCGCGATGTATTTGTTTGAATTGATTTGAATCAAGCCTGCTGATCAAATCGCGTAAGGGAGTACGTAGTAATGCTTCACCTTCGGCAGTCATCACAGTGGTATATTTGCTGTCAGATTGAAAATATAGAACGTCTTCAATCATGATCAGGCGTGATTCTTTGCCGGTGCTCGCGGTAAGCCATACCATGGGTTCGGCAATGGCGCGCTGCGGTAACACTTTACTTAGTTGTTCAAGTAATGTCGCCAAGGCTGCCGGGTCAGAGTTGCCATTCACCAAGCGTGTTTGCAAGCGTTCTATGGTGCTGGCGAGACGTTTGGGTTCGATAGGTTTTAGCAGATAATCGACCGCGCCCTTTTCAAAAGCATCAATGGCGTATTGGTTATAGGCCGTGACAAATACCACCTGTGTTGCAGGGCTGATGCTAGCTGTTGCAGCGGCAACATCCATGCCGCTTAAACCCGGCATTCGAATATCAAGAAACGCAACCGCAGGTTGATGCTCGGCAATGGCTTCCAGTGCTTCGGCGCCATCTTCGCAGGCCGCCAATACTTCAAGCTCAGGCCATTGATTGGCCAGTAGCGTGATTAGCGCATCGCGAAAAATTTGTTCGTCTTCGGCAACGACACAAGTGACAGGCTTATTCATGACGCGCTCTGCGGGCCCGCCGCCGGCACGCTGATACTCGCAGCTACACCATTGGGGAAATTGGTAATAATTGAGAATGATGCAGCACCGTTATAAGCAAGTTTCAAGCGTTCACGTACGTTCTTCAAACCGATTCCAGTGCCCGACGTGCCGCTACCAAAACCATTACCGTCATCGGCCACCGTCACCGTAACAAGATTGGTAGAAGTTTGATCAGCACGCGCACTAATCCAGATCGTGCCGCCACCGGATTTTGGTTCAAGCCCGTGATTGATGGAGTTTTCGACCAGTGTTTGCAACATCATGGTCGGGAACGGTATGCCTTGCAGTACTTGCGGCACTTCAATGTTGACCCGTAGTCGTTCGCCCATACGAATTTTAAGAATGTCTAGATAAGCCCTTGTGCGTTCAACTTCTTCGCCTAGTGTGGAAGGCGCATCTTCACTGCGGGGCAGGGAATGCCGCAAATATAAAATCAGATTGTCGAGCATGGCTTCGGCGCGGACCGGGTCACTGCCGATCAAATATTTTGCGCTGCCTAAAGTGTTGTATAAAAAATGCGGTTCCACTTGTGCATGCAATAAATTGAGTTTTGCTACCGCCAGTTCTTTTTCGGTGACGGTTTCTTTTGTGGAAGCTTTTTCACCGCGACGATATTCGGCAATGCGACGGGATATGCTACGGCTAATATTTTCGGCGTTTTGTAGATTGGTGCCCTCATCGAGAAAAAATGAGTCTGCCCACGCGGCCCCGATTGGCCCGCAAAACAAGCTGATGCTGACGCTACCATTATTGGGAGTTCCGCTGGCAATAATGTGGTTGTGTCTTTCAAAGCCGAAACTCTGATAGGCTTTTTTCCAAAGTGAATCGTCTCTCTTGTCGCTATCGGAAGCGATTACTCGGGCTTGTAAGCGTTTTCCATCCTGGGTGATTTTTAGATTTTCGACACCTTGCAATTCGCGTGCACAAGCCTCCAGCATGGGTAGTGCAATTTCTTCTTCAAATGGAATTTCGATTTGCCGACGATGGCGATTCTTGAGTTTTGCAAGATCTACATCGCCGTCTATGAGTTGCACATGATGCAAATGCGAGGCGGCCGCAAGTAGAAGCAAGACTAGCGCCACCCAGAAAAAAAATACGACAAAATCCATCAAGCGGTCTAGACCTGTCATATTGAAAAAGATAGTGATGGCAATAAACATCAGCAACCATGCCAAGATAATGCGACCAAAAAAGAAGATAGTTGTTTTCATGTTGGTAGCGTGTTGCCCTGTGTTGAATGCATGCAGATTATCAGCCTTGGCTTAAATGTCAGCTCAAATGCGACCAAATCGGAAATACGCGGATGAAATGATGGAAAAGCACGTTTTAGTGTCCGACCGGACGTCCGCCGCAGGCACGCGTTATCGTATTAGAGTTATTTCAAGCTAAAATCAGCAGCTTGGCGATGGCATAAGTCTTGCTAACAGCCTCAGTAATAAGAACGCATAAGCGTTACATTCGGAATGGGTATGAACAAAGCACTGCGTGGTCCGATAGTGGGAACTGTTATTGCGATTGCGGTCAATGCCGCAATGGACGCCGCAGGTTTATCGGATTTGAGTTTTGCCTCTTTGTTTCCCTTGATGCTAGCTTTCTGGGCCATGCAACGCCTGCCTCGTAAAAGTATGGGGCTGGTATTTGGGCGATTGCGACATTATGGTCTGGCGCTCTTGCATCCTTTGTTAATCATCGGCGCGATTGCGGTGGTCTGTTTAGCGGCCGGTGTTGCGGATGTTTCAAAAGTGAATTGGCTATCTGCCAGAAACGATTTGCTGGGCACCATCGCGATCAGTATTCCCTTAGCCATCCTGACCGAGGAAGGATTTTTTCGCGGCTGGCTGTACGGATCGCTTCAACGTGCCGGTATGAGTGAATTGAAAATCATGATCTGGACCGGCATCGCATTTTCCCTATGGCATATACCGGCGGTTTCAATGAATACCGAAGATGCGTTGCCACTCGCACAAATTCCTGTGTTATTGATCAATGCAATAATTATCGGCGCAATCTGGGGCATGTTGCGGTCGATTTCGGGTTCGATCATCGTGACCAGCATTTGCCATGCTGTCTGGAACTCCAGTGTTTACGTGTTCTTCGGATTCGGCACGACGGTTGGCGCGCTGGGCGTCAAGCAAACCGCCATCTACGGACCTGAATCGGGCTTTTTGGGTTTGGCGCTCAATATTGTTCTGGCCATCGTGCTGTGGCATTGGTGGAAACAGCGTCAACAGCTACCTGTTAAAAATGAAGCAGACTGAATTCAAAATCGTAATGAAAGACAACTCAAGCCACCATCCATTTTCTGGTATTCGGACATATCAAGTGCGATCACTGAATAGCCCAACTTTTCTAGCGTGCTTTGCAGAATCGGAAAGCCGCTTGCCATCAACACATGATCATTCACGCGGACGCAGTTGGCGGCATAGTCCTCATGCGCTTGTGTTTGTATTAGCTGGAAACCCTTGAACGCCGGATGATCGGCTAGCGAATTAATGACCACCATTCGCTGGTCTCCAATATAAGAGATACCGCTTTTCAAATGCAGAATGCCGGGTACCGAACAAATATCGACAAAGTCCGAAGTGTAGCCGAGAGTTGCGAGCCAATCGGCTAATTGCTTCGCACCATTTTCATTGGTTCGCAAAGAAATGCCGATAATAAAATGATTACCGGCTTCGCAGATGTCACCACCGTCGAGAGTACCCGGTGCTTTTATTTCCTGCATTTCCGAATAAAACAACGACAAGCTAGATTTAATATTTTCAACTTCACCCGCGCGGCTTTCAGCGCCGGGTCGGGTAAGAATGGCGCCATGCTCAGTTGCAATGGCGACATCTTCCACAAATGTGGAGTCTGGATATTTTGGGTCGGCAGCAAGTCGGGTGAGCGTTAAACCGCATTGCATCAAGGCATTGCAATAAGCTTGGTGTTGTTCGATTGTTTTTGCGAAATCTGGCATGCCCAGCGCTGCGGTAGTTAGTCCATCGGCGAAATTTTCAGCAGGCAAACGTACGACGGCTTTGGTAAACATGTGTTTCCTTTTTCTGAACTCACAGACAGTGCACGGTTTTATTGTTCTGATGATGCGATGATACCGCGACGTATTTATTATTTTCTTCCTTTTCGGAAATTGGCTGTTGAATGACCGAGCCACATCAAATTCATGCAAACAATGAACCCGAACGTGACGTCAGCCACGTTGATGTTGCCGCGTTTGAATCCATAGACTACCAAGCCTTTGCCGAGGACGTGCAGGCTTTGCACGCCAAGCTGAAAGCCGATCTTGGCGATAGTGATATTGCACATTTACGCAAGATGGAGCGTTGGGGAAGAACCTGCACCGTGCTTGGCTACGCATTTGCGTGGATATTTCCCAATCCAATCGCGGCCTTGTTAATCGGTATAGGCAATGTGGCGCGTTGGGGTACCGTTACGCATCACGTTATGCATCGGGGCTATGACGCTGTCCCTAATGTGCCGGAGCGCTTTAAAAGCACGCAATTTGCCATGGGTTGGCGACGCTTTATTGACTGGCTCGATTGGTTGCACCCGGCCGCTTGGGCGCACGAGCACAATCATTTGCATCACTACAATACCGGCCAACAAGACGACCCGGATTTAGTGGAGCGCAATGCCTGGTTTATTCGTGACAAAAGAATGCCACGCATTTTGAAATGGCTATCGGTTGTTTTCGTGATGATGACCTGGAAGATGACCTATTACGCACCCAATACTTTTTGGGCGCTTAAACAGCACCGTAAAATAAAAGCGCAGACTCCCGAACAGGCAAAAGCAAAGCCAATACCGACCATGGGCACGGTGGATTGCTACATTATTCCCGGCGAACGCGTCATCTTTCCGGTAACGCCCTGGGGTGTGGAATTTTATTTACGTTGCGTATTGCCTTATGCCTTGATTCGATTTGGTGTGATCCCGGTATTATTTTTGCCGCTCGGCATTTGGGCCTGGGGCGCGGTACTGATCAATTCAATTTTGGCCGAGATCGTTGCCAACGTAATTTCGTTCGTGATTATTGCGCCCAATCATACCGGCGACGACGTTTATCGTTTCGATAAAAGCTTCAAAAACAAAGCCGAATTTTACGTGCAACAAGTGACCGGCTCGGTTAATTATCCAAATGGCAGCGACTTAAAAGATTTTATGGTCGCTTATTTGAATTACCAGATCGAACATCATGTCTGGCCAGATTTGCCCATGCTGAAATACCGCCAAGCCGCACCGCAATTAAAAGCGATATGCCAGAAGCACGGCGTGCCCTATATTGAAGAAAGCGTATTCAAGCGCTTTGCAAAATTGTGGTCGATTATGATGGGTGATACTGATATGCGGCGCACCAGCGGTCTTATGT
>JAYSQD010000051.1:0-87628 GCA_043721835.1 Arenimonas sp.
AGAGCGCTCTCGCTGACCCATGCTTGTGCATTTACGAGCTAGTACTCGTACAACTGTTCGGGCTTAAGCGAGAGTCAAGAGTACGGCAGCTCATGCTCCTACTCGTGCTTTAAGCACATCGTCCTAACGGCTTGCCGTACTCTGCTCTCACTTCAACAGTAGTACATATTGCAGACACAAGCGGTGTAAGCCGCGAATGGCCTGCGATGAGGTCTATTCGCGGCTTACACCGCTCCTACAGTCACAAAACTTCGTTACACTGTCCCCTAGTCAAAAAAGAAACGCCCCACCATGTCCGATTCCGATAAAGAAGCCTTCAAACAAGCCGCACTCGATTACCACAGCATTAGTCCGCCCGGCAAAATAAAAGTCATGCCGACCAAGGCGATGGTAACGCAGCGCGATCTGTCGCTTGCCTACTCGCCCGGTGTAGCGCATGCCTGTGAAGCGATTGTGGCGGACCCGAGTCAAGCGTCGGTATTGACCGCGCGCGGAAATCTGGTCGCTGTAATTACGAACGGCACTGCGGTATTGGGCCTCGGTAATATCGGCCCGCTGGCCGGCAAGCCAGTAATGGAAGGCAAGGCGGTGTTATTTCAAAAATTTGCCGGCATCGATGTATTTGATCTGGAAATCAATGAAAACGATCCCGATAAATTGGTCGATATTATTGCCAGCCTAGAGCCAACTTTTGGCGGTATTAATCTGGAAGACATCAAGGCGCCTGAGTGTTTTGAAGTCGAGCGTAAATTACGCGAGCGCATGAAAATTCCGGTGTTTCATGATGACCAGCATGGCACCGCGATTATTGTCGGCGCTGCCATTCTTAATGCCCTGTTTGTGGTAGGAAAAAATATTTCGGATGTAAAACTGGCAACGAGCGGTGCCGGTGCTGCCGGTATTGCTTGTCTGGATATGCTGGTGTCACTGGGTTTGAAACCGGAAAATATTTTTGTCTCCGATGTTGAAGGCGTGCTGTATGAAGGCCGCCCGAATCTTAGCCCTGCGATTGCCCGCTATGCGCGCAACACCTCGGCACGGGTATTAGCCGATATCGTCAAAGATGCCGATATGTTTTTGGGCTTGTCGGCCGGTGGTGTATTAAAACCAGAAATGGTCGTCACCATGAAAGCGCGACCAATAATTTTTGCGCTTGCCAATCCGCACCCCGAAATAAATCCCGATGCTGCCAAAGCAGTACGCCCCGATGCCATCATCGCGACCGGCCGCTCGGATTATCCGAATCAGGTCAATAACGCCTTGTGCTTCCCGTATATGTTTCGGGGTGCACTCGATGTTGGCGCCACTACGATCAACGAAGAAATGAAACGCGCCTGCGTTTATGCAATTGCTGAATTGGCACGTAAAGAAGCGACCGATCTTGGTAGCGCGTATAGCGGCGAGACGCCGGTGTTTGGGCCTGAGTGTTTAATCCCGCGCCCATTCGATCCACGTTTATTGGTATCGCTAACGCCAGCCGTGGCGAAAGCCGCGATGGATTCCGGCGTGGCAACACGACCTATTGTCGATATGAATGCGTATCGCGATCAATTAAGCCAATGGGTTTTCCGCAGCGGTTTGTTGATGAAGCCGGTATTCGACAAAGCGCGCGCCCACAAGCAGCGTGTGGCCTATGCCGAAGGCGAAGAAGAAACCGTATTGCGCGCCGTGCAAACGGTAGTTGATGAAGGCTTGGCATTTCCGATTTTAGTTGGTCGGCCAGCGGTTATTGAAAGAAGAATCGCGCGCCTGGGTTTGCGCATTCGCAATGGTGTCGATATTCAAATTACCAATATCGATGACGACCCGCGCTTTAATGATTACTGGCAGCTTTATCATCAGTTGATGGAGCGTAAAGGCATTACGCCCGCCGCAGCGAAAGCGGTTGTTCGAGCGCGAGACACTGTAATTGCGGCATTGATGGTGAAACGCGGTGAAGCCGACGCCATGCTCTGCGGCGTGGTTGGCCGCTATGTTCGCAAATTAAAATATGTGAAAGAAATTCTGGGTGTTGAACCAGGTGTTAAAGAGCTGTCGGCCATGTCGGCAGTGTTAAACGACAAAGGCGTGTTCTTTTTTGTCGATACCCATGTGCATGCCGAGCCTAATGCCGAACAAATTGCAGAATCAGTGATGCAAGCGGCGTATCGTTTGAATTTATTTGGCATCAAACCGAAAGCGGCATTGATTAGTCATTCTAATTTTGGTTCCAGCGATTCTGCCAGCGCACAAAAAATGCGCGACGCTCTCGAAATTCTTCATCAAAAAGCCCCCAAGCTTGAAGTCGAAGGCGAAATGCACATGGACGTGGCGTTGAACGAAGATATGCGCGAGCGGATTTTCCCCAATTCACGTTTGTCCGGCGCTGCCAATTTATTGGTGTTGCCAAATCTGGATGCCGCGAATGCCACTTATAATTTATTGCGCGTCATGACCGACGGTGTCGGCGTGGGACCCATCTTAATGGGACTCGCAAAACCGGCTCACGTGTTGACGGCATCTGCCACGGTGAGGCGTGTGGTGAATATGACCGCGATTGCCGCCGTCGATGCGATTGTGCGGGATGAGCGCGGGGTTTAGAGTTTTGGCTTTTGTAGGAGCGCCTTCAGGCGCGAATGAATCTGCGATGAAAATAGCAGTGTTGTCATCCCGTTGAAAAACGGGACCCAGAAACTTCTACAAGGCAGATTTTAAACCTAACTTAGACTCAAGCTTCTGGGCCCCGTTTTTCAACGGGGTGACGATTCTAACGGTCTGCGAAATTTTTCCGGTAGGAGCGAGCTCTGCTCACGAAATGCACCTCGACAGACTTTATTCGCGAGCAGAGCTCGCTCCTACACTCAGCCAATGTCGCAATCTACAAACGACTTTTGAAACCGTGTTGCTCGGGTCTATACTAGTAGCGAAATCACTGCAAAAGTTGAAATCCTATGCCACGCATCGCCATCCATTCCGACCAAGCACCTTCTGCCATCGGCCCCTACTCGCAAGCCGTTCGCATGGGTAATACAGTTTATTTTTCCGGTCAGGTGCCGCTGGATCCTGCGAAAGGTGAATTGGTGCAAGGTGATATCTCCACGCAAACGCGGCGTGTATTCGATAACTTGAAAGCGGTCTGCACTGCTGCAGGCGGAAGCTTTGACGACATAGCCCGCGTTGGCATTTACCTGATCGACCTGAAAGATTTTTCCGAAGTGAATGCGGTCATGGCGGAGTATTTTGCCGCGCCGTATCCGGCCCGTTCAACCATCGAAGTGAAAGGTTTGCCCCGTGGCGCACAAGTCGAAATTGATGCCGTGATGGTTTTGAGCTGATTTTTTGCTGAAGACGGTTAGTCGGTAAATAGACTCGCTAGTACAAAACAACCGATGTTCCAAGATGGCTGTCGTCGATGTGATAACGCCCATCGATTTTGCCGCGGATCATATTTGCTGCTGTTGTATGCAAGAGTGTTGCGGTGAATGTTCCCGTTTCATGAATTTCTACATGAACGTCTGAAAAATCCAGGAACAACGGCAGGCGCGGGTAAACCGCTTTGTAAGTCGCTTCTTTAGCTGAAAATATCAAGCGGGTTGCCAATGATTGCAATGCCGCTGGAAGTTTTTTCATGGAAGTATATTCATCTGCCAGCATTACGAGTTTTTCGGCATCCTGCGGCAGTGGTGCTGCGGGTTCTACATCGATACCAATGCCCATGATTGTATTATTATTACTGATGGCAACGACGCAAAGCGTGTCGCAGTGCGTGATAGAACCCTGCACACCCTCGGGCCATTTCGGTGTGCGGTCATGGCTATTGATCAGCCTGAAATTATCAATGCCGATGTTACTCAGCAATGACCGGGCAAGTAGGCGGCCACTGGTATATTCGCGCCGACGTTTTTCGACGGAACTTTGAATTTGCTGCGCTTCTTCCAAAGCTAATAGTGATGGATCCGCGTGCACTGGATCCATTTCCGCACACAGCACGCAAGCAGGCAGCAGGGAACGAAACAGCATCATAAATCCTTTTGGATTTCACCGGCAGCGCTACTTGCCAGCGTTTTAATAATTAAAAATACTTTGCATCATGACAAGCAGTGCCGCCGACTATTCTAGCGCTCAATAATGCCCTGCAAACCAGATGCCCATGCCGCATAAGCCAAGTATTGTGATGGTGGCCGTGAATGCGAAGATATTTTCTTGCCGACGCGAACGCGCTAAGGCATCACCATACGGCATGGTGGTATGGGCAATCATGGTGTACAGCGGCAGCCAGGTTTTTGGGAATAGCTGGTTGAGCACGGCATCCAGTCGTTTGCGAGCGAGAAACCAAGGCGATTGTACTTTTTGTCTCAGCTCGACAAAATTCATTTTTGATAATTCAGCCAAGACATCGGTATGGGGCCGACGTGTTTGTTCGTAGTCATTAAATGCGGCTACGCGATCATCCTTATGAATATTGAGTGCTTCAAGCAAAGCCAGGCAATCTTCGAAAGCTGAATTCATTCCCTGTCCATAAAATGGATACACCGCATGACAGGCATCACCAACAAGCACGACCCAGTTTTCAAGACTCCAGGGCGCAGTTCGGGTGGTAATTAATGAGCCGGTGGGATGTTTCATCCAATCATCTACCAAGCCTGGTAGCATCGGCAACAGATCGGGAAAATATTGGGTGAAAAGCTTTTTGACATCCGATTCTGTTTTGGTGGTGGCAAAACTATCGGGACCTTCGAATGGCAGGAATAATGTCAGGGTATGCGAGCCATCGCGATTGGGATGTGATACAAACAGACAATGTGCACGCGGCCAAACATGCAGTGCCGTTAAATCAATTGCCGAGCCACCGTCGGGTAGTGCCGCCAGCGTGAGTTCTTTGTAGCCCCATTCGAGATACTCTTGCTGATAATCAGCACGTTGTCCGCGCTGCATTTGTTGCCGAGTATTTGAAAAAGCACCATCGGCGCCAATGACCCAGGACGGCTGACATCTTGCAATCTGATCACCCACCGTAAATTCCAATTCACGGCGCTCTTTATCAATGCGTACTAATTTGTGCTGGAAGTGTAATTTTACCTGCGGATGTTGCTCTGCGCGTTCAAGCAAAAGACGATTCAATTCATTGCGATCAATCGAATGAAGCACCTCTCCCCGATTTTTACCATAAGCCTGAAAGCGTGTACTGCCATCGGGGCCATGAATGACACGACCGCGCATGACGACGGTGAGTTTCATGACTTCGTCGATTAGGCCGACTTCGGTCAGGGCATGAATTCCTCTTTTAGAAAGACCTAAATTAATCGAGCGGCCAGCTTCATTATTGCTATTACGCGGGTCTGAACGGCCTTCGTAAACATCGACACCATAGCCGCGTTTTGCCAAAGCCAGTGCCAACAATGAACCCGCAAGGCCGCCACCGATGATGGCAATTCGCGAGTCATTTTTTTGCTCATTACTTGGCATCATGCCCGACACCTCTTGCAGGGTTATGGGCCTTGATCGAAATCGCAGTTTCAGTCACTACCACGGTATTGCCACGAAGTTCGATCTCGGCATCCACAAGTGCTTCAAGAGCTTGTTCAAAATAATTACGTTTAAGTGAGCTGCCTAGTAGCCGCAAATAGGAGCGCAAATAAGATGCACGTAAAGCAGGATCATCCATCGAACGACGCAAAAAAGGCAGATCAGATTCAACCATATGGCGTATTGCCAGCATCGGCAGCGGGCTGCGCAAAGGCCGAAAACTTTCATTACGTAATCCCGGGCTTTGGTTTGACAAATGAAATTCTCCCAGCATTAAGCCCACATCAACAAAGCGTTTTTTCAGCTCCGCCTGCACACTGTCTATCAAGCCGGCGCCCGCCTGGCCTAGGTATGGAAACACGATAAGGATGGCTTTGTTGACTGCATTTGGGCCGGTACGTGGTTCAAGCTCAAGAAACACATCGCGATAGTTGGCAATGATCTGTGCAATTTGTTCTTGATTGGGATTGGTGTCAGCAATTTCAGTTAGCCAGATGCTGTCAATATTTAATGCATGCGGCGTAAATGGGCAGACCGGGCCAGGACGCCCAAGTTCTGAATGCGGCTTTGAAAGGAAATTGCGCACCCATTTTAAAATAAGCGCTAACGGAGATTCTGCCGCCTTGTCAAAATCAATTTGTGAGGCCGCGAATAAATTGTTTTTATACAAGTGCTCGCTATTTGCCACATAGTTTGATTCTGGTTTGTGATCATGTGATGAGATCATGGTCTTGGCCTAATGGGGGGAGAGGATTATGGTGTTGTTGGAATAAGCACGGTGACTACGAGCGGTAAAATTATTTTCTTGTGATTAAAGTGCATGGGTTTTTGCATGATGACTTCTCGGTATTCAAGCGAAACTATTGGATGCTGGTTTTGCAGCGTTATCTGCAATGCTATCGGCGGCGACATCAGGCAATTGATCTTCAATGTGTCTGATTGAACGGACCTGATAGGCAAAGACCGAGATCAGCGTCATCAGGGCGCCCAGCACGATGAACATAAAGCCCATGCCACGGCCGTGCCCGGTCCCGATAACCAGGCCTACCGAGTTGGCGAGCAGTCCGCCCGGCATCAACAAAGGTTCAAAAACGTGTTCGGCCATTGGCCCGGCAATGCAAAACCCCAATGGCATTGCCGCTTCTGAAAGCAGGCGTTGAATGGCGAAACAGCGGCCCTGTAAATTCGTCGGCACTTTACTCTGCCAAAGCGACGCGTTACAGGAATTGATCACCGGCAGCGTTATAAAAAATATAAAGCCGGCCACCACGATCAAAGTAAAAGAAGGCTGTAAGCCGTGAAATGCCAAACAGATGCCGGCCAGAAAAGAAAAGCCGAGCACCCCGTGGATTCGTCGTGATGGACCGCCCCAAAAACTGATGATAATGCCGCCGACTAAAAGACCCACGCCGCCAACGGCCATTTGAAAACCCAGTTGTGTGGTATTGGCAAACGAAAGAATAAGCGGCGTAATGATGATGCTGGCAATACCAAACATAAAATTACTGGCACCAAACACCAGCAATAAACCAAACAGACCGGGACGTTCGCGGACATATTGAAACCCGGTGGCGGCTTCACGCCACAGCCCTTCATCATGGCTCGGCGTTCTAACCGGGCTTGGCACTTTCGCAAGCAATAATGCCAATACGCCGACCAGAAAAGTCAGGGCATCAACAAGCAGCACACCTTGAATGGCAATCGAACTGACGAGAATACCAGCGAGCAGCGGGCCGCCAATTTGTGCAACGGCATAGCCAGTTTGCACTAAGCCATTCATCCGGGTTAATTGCTGCTGATTCACCAGCAGCGGAATACTTGCTGCGTAGGCTGGCTGCAAGAAGGCATTGGCAATGGCCGTAATGCCCACGCCAACATACACATGCCAAAGCGACAGTTGGCTGTTAGCCAGTAACCAGGCCATAACCAATAATGTCAGCGCAGAAATTGCTTCACTAAACATCATGACGCGACGCCGATCCCAGCGATCAACCAGTGCGCCGGCAATCGGTGATATCAATAAAGCAGGCACCGCCATGGCGACAAAGACCAGAGCAAACCGCGTAGTGGAACCAGTGGTTTGCAGTGTCCATATGCCCAGTGCAAATGAAGTCAAGCGTGAGCCCAGCCCCGAGACTACTTGGCCGAACCAGATCAATAAAAAATTACGCAGGCCCGTATTTTTAATCATGCCGTTGCTCCTGTCGGTGACGGCAAGAATTCTTTGGCCAATAAAAATTTTATGTAGGTCGAAAATAATTCGCGATCGGCAGCGGGACAGCAGATGTCGAACGGGATAATTGCGTTTTCGGTAGCACTGCAATCGAATTTCGGTTCACGTGCATCGGGTTGTTGCGGAAAGAGACCGGCGAACGGTGCCAATGCATTGTCTCGCGATGTACTGGCGTTGTTGATAAGTGCAGTACGCCATTGCTGATAATCAATTTCTGTAAACTCGAGACCGGCTTCACGCATGACCTTGGCCGCTTCGGTAATAGGTAAGCGCCGCGAGTTATAGAAATGAAAATTACCATTCTCGTCACCGGCGCCCAAAGCAAGCTTGACGATGGCGCGGCTGACGTAATCCACCGGTGCCATATCAAAAGATTCTTCCGGAAGATGCGGCACCAGTCCGAGCTGTAGGCAACCTTTTATCCAGGCATTGAAGTAATCACCGAGGTTGCTGATGCCGCTGCGACTATCGCCGGTAATTCTGGCCGGGCGATAAATCGCAACGGGCAGGCCGCGCTCGCGTGCCAGCAACGCGAGTTGTTCGCTCACCCATTTGCTTTGGTTGTAGCCGCCATATTGTTCTTCGGCCAATGGCGGTGCATCGGATTCGCGTACGGTTTTATCGAGATTCGATTCGGTCAGATACACGCCCAGCGTGGAAACCAGATGCACCGGTTTTACCCGCACGCTGGTTGCCAATGCGAGTACTTCGCGTGTGCCATTGACGTTCGCCGCTTCCAGCGTGTCGTAGGGTGCAAGAAAATTGACCTGACCGCCGTTGTGGAAAATAACATCGACACTCTCTGCCAGCAGAGAGAACTGTTCATCACTGACACCGAGCTTAGTCGATGAAAGATCACCCAGCACCGGCAAGAGTCGGTTTTGATCATTGCTGCGCCACAGACTATACGATTCGAGATTCGCACGGATGCGGCTAATGCCATCGCCATTGTTTTCGGCACGAACGAGGCAGAATATTTTGGCCGATGTGTTATCCAGTAATTCGCGTAACAGATAAGCACCCAGATAGCCGGTGGCACCAGTAAGAAGAATTGCATTGGGTGCATCACGGGAAGTTGTCGACGCTTGTGCTTTGCCTGGATCAATGTCATCTGACAAATGCACTTTTGATTTCAGATCCAGCGCTTCGGTTTCCGCGCCAGCCAGCAATGCGTCGATGGCGCGTGCCATGGTGATGACGGAAGGGTTGGCAAAGACCGACGCGAGCGGTAATTCAACACCGAGTGCGGCGTGCAATTTGAATACTAACGGCAAGGTCATCAGTGAGTCGCCACCGGCGGCAAAAAAATCATCGTCGGTACTTAAATCATTACGCCCCAGCACCTCCTGCCAAACGGCCAGAACCTTGCGTTCGGTGTCGTTGGCGGGAATGCACAAGCTGCGTTTTTCCTGTGCAACATCGGCGGGCGCAGGCAGGGCGTTACGATTTATTTTTCCATTATTGGTTAACGGAAAACTAGCTAGCGCAACAATAATGGAAGGTAGCATGGCTTCGGGCAATTGTTGTGCAAGATATTCGCGCAGTTCTTTGGAACTCACATGATCGGCACTGACAACATAGGCGACCAGTCGTTTATCGCCCGGGCGATCTTCTCGCAGCATGGCAACGGCCGCCTGTAATTTAGGGTGCGTTGAAAGTGCCGCTTCAATTTCACTGAGTTCGATACGAAAGCCGCGGAATTTTATTTGATGGTCACGGCGGCCAAGGAATTGCATATTGCCATCGGCATTCCAGCGGACTAAATCTCCGGTGCGATACATGCGGGCATCGGCTTTTTCAGTGTGTGGGTCATGGATGAAACTGTCGCGTGTCAAATTGGCTTGACCAAAATACTCGCGAGCAACACCTTCACCACCGATATATAGCTCGCCAACAATACCGCGAGGCATCAGCATCAGATTTTGGTCCAACACGTAAAGTTTCACGCCTGCAAGCGGCTTTCCGATTGGCAGCTCGGTATTGCGCAGCTCGCTGCCATCATGCGTGGTAAGCATCGCCGCGCAGACTGATGCTTCAGTTGGGCCGTAGTGGTTACAAAGTGCCACGCGATTGCCGGTCGCTTTGGAAAAACGACGGACTAATTCAAGCGGAACACTTTCACCGCCGATCATCATTAATTTTAGCGCGGGCAGCAGGGTTTCCAGATGGGGTCTGCTCAGCCATGCCTCAGCCCAACGCCGCCATAAAGCGGCAGGTGCATCAATGGCTGTGATGGCATAGTCCTGACAAAAGCGTTCGAGTGCTCGCGGACTTAATTCGGTCGGTGTTGGATGCAACACTAAAGTCGAGCCACTGGCCAATACTGGAAAGACATCGCCGACCGAGGCATCGAAAATCAGCGGCGGAATCATTAGCAAGCGCTGGTCATTGAAATCGTGGCGATCCATGAAACCAGTCACCAAATTCACCGCAGCGCGATGTTCGACCACAACGCCCTTGGGCGTGCCGGTCGAGCCAGAAGTGTAAATAATGTATGCCGCCTGATTACCCTGAATTTTGATAGCTGGATTTTTATCGGACGCGATAATGCTATCGGTGCTGATCACGAATACGTGATGGCCGATTTTTTTTGCATGCTCAATCAAGCTCGGTGGTGTTAGTAAAACCGCAATGGAAGCATCGGTCAGAATAAAATCAAGCCGATTATCGGGATGCGAAGGATCAAGTGGCACATAAGCGGCGCCGGCAGCTAAAACTGCTAGCACGCAGACAATGGAGTCGATTGATCGATCGGTTAAAATTGCGATATTGGATTGTGAAGCCAGTTTTAAATCCAGCAGTTTTATTGCCAACCCATTCACCAATGCCAATAGCTCGGTATAACTTAATTGCCGACCAGGTTCGACTAATGCAATTCGATCCGGCGTGCGCGCAGCCTGCGTTTTGAAAAGATCAAACAGCGAGCTGTCAGCCACGGTCTTTGTTGCGCCACCATCACCGAGTTTTAACAAATCATTTTTTTGTTCGTCATCGATCAGCGTAATTTGTGACAAGGGCAGATCGGGATGGCTTATTACATTTCGCAGCAGAATTCCAAACTGGTGCGCCATTCTTGCCGCCGTGGCGGGCTCAAATAAATCAAGGTTATAGTCGAGTACACCCGCCATTCCGGACGAGGTATCGCCGATGGAAAGTGTCAATTCAAAACGAGCAGTGTGAACAATGGGTTCAATCCATTCTGCCTCAAGCCCTAGTACTGAAGGCGTGCCCATGCTGGTGTTTTGCAATACGAACATGGTTTGGAATAAAGGCGTTCGCCCCGGGCTGCGCTCCATGTCCAGGCTGTCGATAATGCGCTCAAGCGGCACCTCGGCGTTATCGAGCGCTTCGAGGCAATGCGAACGCGTTCTGGCCAATAATTGACGGAAAGACGGGTCGCCACTCAAGTCGCCACGCAGCGCCAAGGTGTTGACTAACAGGCCAATCAATGGCTCAAATTCTGCTGTCGCCCGGTTGGCAACCGGCGAGCCGACAATAATGTCTTCTTGCCCGGAATAACGTGCCAACAAAATCTGGAATGCTGCCAGCAAAGCCATGAATAAAGTGGCGCCTTCCTGCCGAGCCAGTGCAGTGATGTCACTCACCAGTGCTTGTGGAAGCTGCAGTAACTGGCGTCCGCCGCGAGCGGTGATGGTGGATGAGCGTGGGTAATCGGTTGGCAAATCCAGCAGGCCACTTGCGCCGGAAAGTGCTTCACGCCAAAACTGCAGCTGTTGCTTTATGCGATCCTGTTGCTTTGGTTCGTTCTGCCATAGCACGGCATCGGGAAACTGTACGGACAAATCGATGTCGTCTGCGAACACTTTTCCGTCAACAAAGCCCTGATAATATTCGGCTAGATCGCGAAAAAGTACGGAAGTGGACCACGCATCAGAAATAATATGATGCATGATAACCAGCAACACATGTTCATTTTGATCAATACGAATTAGGCCAACTCGTAAAAGCGGCGCGCAAGAAAGATCAAATGGCTTTTCGGTTTCCGTATCGATGATTTTCTGTAATGCGGCCTCTCGCTCTATTGCAGGCAGTGCACGAAGATCGACATCGTTTATCCGCAGTGTTGCCGAGGCGGTAAAAATTTGTTTCGGATCGCCTTCCATTTCGGTAAATGATGTTCGCAGTGCCGCATGACGCTGAACCACTTTGTCAAAGGCAGAGTGCAATGCCGGAACATTCAAAAAACCATGCAGACGATAATAGCCATAGACGTGGTAGGCGCCGGTGCCAGGCTGCAGGCGCTCGAAGAACCATATGCGTTGCTGTGCAGCAGACAGCGCAATGGCCGTATCAGGCAGTGCTCTGCCTACAATATTCGAATCACTCGCTTCAGTAATATTTTCGCTGCGTTTTGCCAGTTGGCGCAACAGCAAATCACGTTGCTGTGGCGACAATCGGGCCAGCCGTTCGGAAATAAGCGGAGTCGGCGGATTAGAAGCTGAATGCATTTGCGAACGCCTTATTGTACGGACAGATTGTCGTTGGCAAGCAAGGCTTCAATATCGGCATCCGACAGACCTTCAAGTTGGTCGAGCATGTTCGATAGTGCGTCTGCACCAACACTTTCCATTCGCTGCTGAATTAATACTTCAGAAAAATCAGCAACCGTCGATGCTTCAAATAAAGTGCGCAAGGCAATGTGGCCGCCGAAGGCTTTTTGTATGCGGGTGATTAGTTGGGTGGCGAGTAAGGAGTGACCGCCAATATCAAAAAAATTGTCATTAATACTGACGCGCGGCAACCCAAGTACCTCGGCCCATAATTGAGCAAGGATTTTTTCTTCTTCATTACGCGGCGCTACATATTCGATTGCTTCCGCGACGCTGGCTTCCGGTGCCGGCAGCGCAAGACGATTGATTTTTCCGTTGGGTGTCAGTGGAAGTGCATCCAGAAAAACACAGAGTGAGGGCACCATGTAATCGGGCAACTGCCTTTTGGCAAATTCGCGTAATGCGGTATTGCTTAGTGCGGCGTCGGGCACCGCCGTGACATAGGCCACCAGACGCTTGTCGCCGGGGCGATCTTCGCGGCACATAACCACCGCTTGACGCACCGCTGGATGCTCGCCCAACACCGATTCGATTTCGCCAAGCTCAATGCGGAAGCCGCGCAGCTTGACTTGATTATCAATACGACCGATGACTTCGATGCGACCGTCACGACGCCAGCGTGCAAGATCGCCGGTGCGATAAAGT
The DNA here is from genome assembly GCA_043721835.1 of Arenimonas sp. Taxonomy (GTDB): domain Bacteria; phylum Pseudomonadota; class Gammaproteobacteria; order Xanthomonadales; family Xanthomonadaceae; genus Arenimonas. Next base: position 12,955 of record JAYSQD010000051.1, read on the forward strand.
CTTGCACCGGGCCGTGAACCGAACGAATCCGGAATAAATTTTTCTGCGCTTAGCTCGGGACGGCCAAGATAGCCACGGGCAACGCCCAAGCCACCGATGACTAATTCACCCGGTACGCCAATTGGCAGCAATTGTTGCCGGGAATCAAGAATATAAATTTCGGTATTGGCGATGGGGGTGCCAATGGAAATATTTTTATTGCCGGGCATCACTTGTTCAAGTGTTGACCAGATGGTGGTTTCGGTCGGGCCATACAGATTCCACAGCTCACGTCCGCAATTGAACAAGCGTTCGGCCAGCTCACTCGAAAGCGCTTCACCGCCACTTAAAATGCGTAACTGCGAATGGCCGGTCCAGCCGGTTTCCAGCAACATGCGCCAAGTAGCGGGGGTCGCTTGCATTATGGTGGTGTGCGAGGTTTCGACAAGCTGCGCTAAAGCAGCACCATCGGAAGCGGTTGTTCGGTCGGCAATCACAATGCAAGCGCCGACACTTAATGGCAGCAGCAGTTCCAGTACGGCAATATCGAAAGACAGGGTAGTCACGGCACAAATAGTGTCGGCAGCACTCATACCCGGCTTATTGGTCATCGACTGGATGAAATTTACGACGGCACCATGGTGAATTTGAACGCCTTTCGGACGCCCGGTAGTGCCAGAAGTGAAAATAATATAAGCCAGATCATCGGGCTCAACACTATTGTTAAATGTGGTGTGTTGATGCGAGCCTTCTGCGGCAATTGCATCTTCTACCAAAATAGTTTGACCATTGATTGTCGGCACTTGTGATGCAAGTGCGTGCTCGCTTACTAATAGCTGGATAGCCGAATCTTCGATCATGAAATTCAGGCGTTCAAGCGGATAACTTGGGTCCAGGGGTATGTAAGCAGCACCGCATTTCAGTATGCCGAGTAAGGCCACCAGCATGCGCGGTGAGCGATCAAGAAATAAGCCGATCAAGTCACCGGTTTTGGCGCCGCGTTTTGCTAGCGCATGCGCTAGCAGCGTCGCCTGTTCGTCTAGTTGGCGATAGCTTATTTTTTCTTCCGCATATTTAATTGCCACTGCGTCCGGTGTTCGCAGGGCTTGCTGTTCAAATAAACCATGCACTGTTTTAGCAGAGCTAAAATCAATTGCCGTATTATTCCATTCGATTAATAGTTGTTCGCGTTCTGGCGCCGGTAAAATTTCCAGTTCTGTAATGCGGCAGGACGGATCGGTAATAATAGAACTGAGCAGTTGTTCCAGGTGGCGTGCAAAATTATCAACGGTGGATTGATCGAATACGTCGGTTGCATATTCAAAAAACAGGCCTAAGCCCCCTTCTTCCTCGCTGGCAAACAAAGTGAGGTCTGCGCGTGCGGTACCGGAATTAATGCTGTCAAAATTTACCGGTACTAATGTTAGACCGGGCAGTTCAATTGCTTGAGCCGGAAAATTTTGGAAAAACAGCATGGTTTGGAATAACGGTGAATGGCTTAGATTGCGCTCAAGTTTGAGTTCTTCGATCAAGCGTTCAACCGGAAGGTCTTGGTGAGAGTATGCGTCTAGTGTGCTGCTCTTGATTCGCGCGAGCAGTTCGAGAAAACTCGGGTTGCCTGACAAATCGCAGCGTAATGCCAAGGTGTTGACGAAGAATCCAATGAGTGACTCAAGCTCTTGCCGCCCACGATTGGCAACACCGACACCAACGACTAAATCAAGTTGACCGGTGTAGCGCGAAAGCAGAATCTGGAACGCCGCCAGTAAGCTCATAAAGGGCGTAACGCCTTCTTGACGGCTGATTTTTTTCAGTGACGCGTAAACTGTTTCTGGCAGCAGCCGTCGAAGGATTGCGCCACGATGACTTTGTACTGCGGGACGAGGCCGATCGGTTGGCAGTTCCAGAACCGGAGGAATATCGGCAAAGCATTTTTGCCAATAGTCCAATTGCTTTTGCAGCACTTTACCTTCCAATAATTCACGTTGCCACAAGGTGTAATCAACGTACTGCAGGGGTAGTTCCGCAAGCGGCGAGGGTTTGTTGTCGAGGAATGCGGTATATAATTGCGCTAATTCATCGTAAACAATGCCAAGCGACCAGCCGTCGATTGCAATATGGTGCGCGTTGAGTACAAAAAGATATTCTTTATCGTTCACTTTGATAAGCACCGTGCGCAGCAAAGGGCCGTTGGCAATATCGAACGGTTTTTTTGCTTCTTGCCTTGCCAGTTCAAGTGCTGCTTCATGACCTTTATCGATGGATAAAGACGACACAGCCTGTATCTCGATACTGATGGCGCGCGCTGATTGCACGACTTGATAGGGACCCGCATCGTCTTCGGCAATAACGGTGCGCAAGCTTTCGTGGCGACGAATAATTTCACCGATTGCATTTTGAAGCACAGCAATATCGAGCTGCCCTTTCAGCCACATGGTCGATGTCACGTTGTATGCCGCAGAGCCTGGGTCCAGTCGATCAAGTATCCAAAGTCGTTGCTGTGCAAACGAAAGCGGCAAGCGATCGGGTCTGATTCTTTTGCCAATCTCGTTCTTTTGGGCAATAGGAGCCTGCCTGGATAATTGTTTTAGTAGTAGCGCGCGTTTTTCCGGCGAAAGCCCGGCAAGCCGTTGATCAAGATCATTCATGGCGATTACCTGAGATAGTTGGATTTTTATCAGCCATCAAATCACTGGCTTCTTGTTCGCTCAGATGCTCAAGTTTTTGCAATAAAGCTTCCAGGTCGTCGGTTTCAGTATCGGCGATGGTTTCCGCCAATTTGAGTGAGAGCTGCTCAAGTGTGGGGAACTCGAACAAAGTGCGCAGCGATAACTGCACGTCGTACTCTTGTGCAATTCGCGACAAAAGTTGGGTCGCCAGCAACGAGTGGCCACCAAGGTCGAAGAAATTGTCATTACGTTTAACGTGGCGCACATTCAATAAAGTGGCCCAAAGTTTGCCGAGGTTTTTTTCTTCATCGCTGCGATTAGCGAGGTCATCAGTTTCCTCTTCATTGTCAATCTGCCCTGGCATTGGCAATGCATTGCGATCCACTTTTCCGTTCGGGGTAAGTGGAAAGTTTTTCAGAATGACGAAGGCACTTGGCACCATATAATCGGGCAGTGATGCCTTGAGGTGATCTCGCAGCTGGGTGACGCTAGGTGCAGGATTATCGTGGGTTACATAAGCGACCAGTCGTTTGTCGCCCGGCCTGTCTTCACGGCAGTGCACGACCACTTGGGTAATGCGGGGATGCTGCGCGAGCACAGCTTCAATTTCACCAAGCTCTATTCTAAAACCGCGTAACTTGACTTGATGATCAATCCGTCCAATCACTTCAATAGTGCCGTCGCGACGCCATAAAGCCAGATCGCCGGTCCGATACAAAAGCGCATTGGGATTTTTACTAAAAGGGTTCGGAATAAATTTTTCGGCAGTGAGATCAGATCGACCTCGATAGCCTCTAGCCAAGCCTTCTCCGCCAATCAATAATTCGCCAGGCATGCCCGGCGGCATGATTTGTATATGCTTATCGACGATATGAATTTGCGTGTTATCAACGGGCTTGCCGACTAAAATAGCGCCTTCACCAACAGTGACTTGGCAAAGTGCCGAATACACGGTGGTTTCGGTAGGGCCGTATAAATTCCAAAGCTCGCGACAACATGGCAGCAAACGATCGGCAAGTTCGCGCGGAAGTGCTTCTCCGGTTGAAATCATTTTCAAACCAGATTTGCCGCGCCAACCAATCTCAAGCAGCATGCGCCATGTCGCGGGTGTGGCTTGCATGACTGTTATGTTGGTTTCATCGACAAAGCGACGCAGGCTTAAACCATCGCGCGCGGTATCTCGGTCTACCAATAATATTTTCGCACCGACGGTTAACGGCAATATTAATTCGAATAAGGCAATATCAAATGACAGTGTGCTAATTGCACACAGACTGTCGCTCGCCGCCAGGCCCGGTTCACGCGCCACCGAGCGCAGCAAATTGACCGCCGATTTTTGACTGATCTCAACACCCTTGGGTTTGCCAGTCGAGCCTGAAGTAAAAATAACATAGGCTAAATCATCTGGCCCGGCGCCGTTTGGCGGCGCTTGCGAAATAGTGTCAGTCAGCATGGCGCAGGCATTTGCAATAACGACCTTGTCCATTTTCATGGGCAGCATATCGACCAGCTCGGGCTGCGTCACGATCACGTTGGCAGCAGAGGCTTCCAACATATAAGCAAGTCGGTCGGCAGGATAGGTGGGGTCCAACGGCACATAAGCACCGCCTGCTTTTAAAATGCCGAGTAAGCCAATCAGCATTTCTAGTGAGCGTTCAACATACAGTCCTACTAAAGCTCCCGCCACAACGCCGGCAGCTCTAAGCTCATGCGCCAGCGCGTTAGCGCGTTGATCAAGTTCGCGATAGCTTACGTTTCGGCCTTGAAAGCTTATTGCCTTTGCATCGGGTGTGCGGGCAACTTGTGCCTCGATCAATGTTGAAAGGGTTTTTTGTTCTGGTAATTGGCGATACGTGTCGTTCCAGTGCGTTAGCTCATCGTGCTCGGCTGTCGTTAGCAATGGCATAGTAATGACAGGCGTTTCCGGATTATCGACCGCCGCATTCAAAAAGGTAATGAGGTGCCCAGCCAATCGTTCAATGCTTATTTCGTCGAATAAATCCGTGCTGTATTCAAATATTAATTCGCGTTCGGCATGCTGATTAACAAACAGGCTGAGTTCGCCTTGTGCGCTATCGGGCGCGATGTCCGAAAGATGCACATTTTCGATGGCCAATCCGCTGAGTTGAATGTTCTGCATTGGATAGTTTTGAAAAAAGAACAGTACTTGTGCCAACGGCGTGTGGCTGGCAGAGCGGACAAGCTTGAGTTCATCCAATACTCGATCAAGCGGCGCGTCGGCATTTTCCATTGCACCGAATACACTTTCGCGCACGCTGCCAAGCAAGTCGGTAAATTTGGTATTGCTGTCTATACGCGTTCGTATGGCCAGCGTATTGACGAAAAACCCCACGACCGGTTCCAGCTCCATGCGTGCGCGTCCAACAACACCCATCGCAACAACAATATCTTCCTGATGTGTGTAGCGAGTTAACACGGCCTGGAAGGCAGCCAGAAAAATCATCGACAAAGTGACTTGCTGCTCACTAGCCAGTTGATCAAGACGCTGATAAAGATTTTTTGGCACCTCGGTTTTCCAGAGTGCGCCCCGAAAACTTTGTACGGCTGGACGTGGTCGATCGGAAGGCAGGTCCATCGTCGGGACAGCACCTTCCAGGTGTTGTCGCCAATAATCAAGCTGTGGCTGCAGTTTTTCATTCGCTAAATTTTCATTTTGCCAAAGGGCAATGTCGGCAATTTGTAATTCAGGGCCTGCAAGGTTCAGGCGGTTTCCCAAACAAAATTCGTTATAGTATTTCTGCAGCTCATTGAGCAATGTCGAAATTGACCAGCCGTCAATTGCAATGTGATGGAAAGTAATTATCAGAAGATGCAGTTCAGGCGTCACTTGAATTAAAGCGGCTCGCAACATCGGATCACGACTGAGATCAAACGCCTGGGTTGTCTGTGCTCGCGCTAACTTAAGTGCTGCGGTCCGGCGCTCTTCCAGGCTTGTCCCCTCGGCAATAAGTTCGCGCCATGGCAGGGTAATATTTTCTAGAATAATTTGATGCGGCTGGCCATCATGCGAGCCATACACGGTGCGTAAAACTTCATGTCGATCAAGCAATGTCTGGGCCGCATTTTGCATGGCAGCTCGATTGATTGAACCTCTGAGCCATAGGCCGCAGGGGGAGTTATAGGCTGACATGCCGGGCATAAATTGATCAAGCAGCCACAAGCGGCGCTGGCCAAATGTCAGCGGAATCCGCATCGGTCTGGCTTGTGGTTTTATTGCATTTTGTTTGCGCTGTTGCTTGCTTGCAATTTGCCGCAAAAGTTCCCGCTTTGCAGGCGAGAGATCGGCTAAGCGCCGTTCCATTTCACTCATTGGGTCTGGCTTCCTTCCTGAATCAATTAATACCTGTGAATGGAAATGCCCTGCTGTTATTGGTCTTTTGGCAGCATTTCCAAAACCTCATTTTTTTTTGCAGCGAATTTATCTTCGTGTGCAATGCAAATTAAAAATGATCGGTAACATAGCACATGAATTACATCGCTATAAGAACGCATGCGTATGGCAAAATTATTCCGTAAGGTATTCGTAAGATTTTATTTACTTAAATTGAACGATTGGATTTTGTTTTGAATATTTATTGTTTAAAAAAATAATATTCTGTTATAAAGCCCGGTTGAAATTTTTTAATTAGCGTTTTTTTAATGGAAAAATATACGGGCAAATGCAATTTAATTCATTCGCTCATGCGCTGCCGTGATGGATTGCACTAATCGCGCATCCATGGTGGAATAAGATCGAGAACATATAGCGAAGTTGGCGGAATTACTTTGTGTATGTCTGGATTTTGATATGTCCGTGCATGATAAAAATAATCAATGTGCATTTTTCAGGACGCAATTCCAGGCCCTGTTTTTGCCATCGCATCGCTCAGGAAAACCGCATGCAAATTGTCATTCCAATGTCCGGGTTCGGGGAGCGTTTTCGTCGCGCGGGCTATCGCGTACCCAAGCCACTGATAGAAATTGACGGCAAACCGATCATTGCGCATGTCATCGACATGTTTCCCGGGGAAACCGATTTCATCTTTATCTGCAACCAGGAGCATCTTGATACTCCCGATTTCAGGATGAGGGAGTTGTTGAACCATTTTTGTCCCACCGGAAAAATCGTCGGCATTCCTCCGCACAAACTGGGGCCGGTCAATGCCGTGCTGCTGGCGCTTGAGCATGTGGATCCCGAAAAGCCCACCATCGTCAATTACTGTGATTTCACCTGCGTATGGGATTACCAGGATTTCAAGAAATTCGTGAAGAAAACTGCTTGTGACGGAGCTATTCCCTGTTACACGGGATTTCATCCGCACATGCTCAACTCTAGCTACTACGCTTATGTGCGCGAGGAGCAGGGTCGAATCACGGGCATCCAGGAAAAACAGCCATACACCGATACACCGATGAACGAATTCGCTTCCAGCGGAACGTATTACTTTGCTTCGGGAGCCATCGTGCATGATTATTTCAAACGTACAATCCAGCGCCCGGATTTACTGATAGGCGGAGAGCATTACGTCAGTGTTGTCTACACGCCAATGCTTGAAGATGACGCGAAAGTCGCAGTCTATGAATTAAATCATTTCATGCAATGGGGCGTCCCGCAGGATTTTGAAGAATACCGTTACTGGTCCGATGCATTTCGTGGAATGATCGGAATGCAAAGGCAATTGCAGAACAAGAGGCGGGAAGGTACCGCGATGGTTCCGATGGCGGGACTGGGAAGTCGGTTCGCACAGGAAAATTATTCACAACCCAAGCCGCTGGTTCCGGTCTCGGGCGAAGCGATGGCAATTCAGGCAACACTGGATCTACCCGCCATGCAGGATCATGTTTTCATATTGCGGGAGGACTTGCCGGGCCATGCACAAATTGTCGCTGCGCTTGGGAATCGATTTGACGATTGTAAAATAGTTGATCTTGCGGAACTCACGGATGGTCAGGCACGCACATGCATTGCCGGTGCACGCGAAATCAATCCTGATCATACTATGATGATCGGAGCATGCGATAACGGAGCGATATACGACCAGTCTGCTTTCGATACGCTGCTGGAAGATCCCGATGTCGATGTCATCGTCTGGGTGGCGCGCGGATATCCGGGCGCCGTCAGAAGGCCGAATCAGTCAGGTTGGGTAGAAGAAAAAGACGGCAGCATTATTTCGGTGACCGGCAAGCAGGCCTTGAGTGATCCGCCGCATGATCCATGTTTAATCGGCTGGTTCACCTTCAAGCGCGCTGGTGATTTTATTGCCGCAGCAGAGGCAATGTTTGCACGCGATGGACGGGTCAACGGGGAGTTTTATGTTGACACCTGCATCAACGACGCTATTGCCGTGGGTTTGCGTTGCCGAATTTTTGAAGTGGATCATTATCTTTGCTGGGGCACGCCGGATGATCTGCGAACTTTCGAATACTGGCAATCGTGTTTCCACAAATGGAAATCGCATCCCTACACACTGGACGGCGACTCGCGCGTATCTAAAAACGCGCTGGCTGCCTTGAAAGAACGCTATCAGATGCGTCAGCCGAAACGCCCCGATTTTGCCGACGCCATGGTGCGATGACGATGGAAGTCTCGTGATGCTGCAAACACCGGCCAGTAAACCCCCGATACCGACTGGAAAATTGCCGCATGGCAATGTATCTCCCGTGCAAGTTTTATTTGTGCGGCAGGCGGCGAGATTTTTACTGGTGGGGATACTCGCCGTTGTCATCGATTTTGTCGTATATCGTTTATTGCTCTCTGCCGCAGTACCGGTTGTCATTTCGAAGACTGCGGGATTCATTACCGGTGCGGTATTTGCCTATTTTGCCAACAGGATATTTACCTTCGAGTCTGCTACGCGGCAGCAGCCTGCGGAAGTTGCTAAATTTGTCGGCGTGTATGCGCTGACAATGCTGGCGAATGTCGCGATTAACTCGATGGCGATATCGATGCTGGCTTTCACGAAATACAATATTGATATCGCATTTCTGCTGGCAACGGGAACTTCGGCGGCACTGAACTTTCTCGGCATGAAGTTTTTTGTCTTTAATCAGCGCGTTGATCGCAGCCATATTGATCATGTCGATCATGTCGAACCAAAGATGGCGGCAGCAGATGGCGTACTTGAATCTGCCGATAAATCGATACGACTGTCTCTGATAATTCCCTGCTACAACGAAGCAAAGAATCTTCCTTTGCTGATCGCGCGCCTGTCGGCAACCTTTGATCGTGAAGACGTAGAAGTCGTTCTGGTTGACAATGGTTCGACCGATGCATCTAGGGAAGTGCTGGCCGAATTGCTGAAAGATCAGAAAGTTATTCGAAGCGTTCGCGTAGAAAACAATCAGGGCTATGGGTTCGGAATTCTGATCGGGCTGCAGGTGGCGCGCGGAAAAATTCTTGGTTGGACCCATGCGGACATGCAAACCGATCCAGCCGATGCTTTGAAAGCGCTTGCGCTTTTCGACGCAAATCCGCGTTCGTTCGTCAAAGGTAAAAGACACGGACGCCCTGTTACCGATGTTATTTTCACCATGGGCATGTCTTTGTTCGAGACCATGTTGCTACGCCGGAAATTATGGGACATCAACGCACAGCCGACTTTATTCCCACGTGATTTTTTTGAACGCTGGCAACAGCCACCGCATGATTTTTCGCTTGATTTATATACTTACTACCAAGCTATTCGCGATGGCCTGCAGGTTCGCCGATTACCGGTGCATTTTGGCGAGCGAGCACACGGAACATCACATTGGAATGTCGATTGGCGCGCGAAAATGCGCTTTATCAAACGTACTGTCGATTTTAGTTTGCGTTTACGCAAGAATTTGTAAGGAATCTAAATGATCATCATCAGGCATCGCCGTAACCTTAGCAACGAACTGAAAGAAACTCCGATCGAGTTCGGAATCGAAATGGATATTCGCAGTCAGGGTGATGATTTGATTGTGCATCATGATGCGTTTGCCGAAGGTGAGTTTTTTGAGGAATGGCTGGATAGTTATCGCCATCGCGTATTAATTCTAAACGTGAAGGAAGAAGGTCTTGAAGATCGCGTACTGGCCTTGATGCGGCAGTTTGAAATTGAGGATTATTTCTTTCTGGATCAATCCTTTCCGTTCATGGTGCGGACCGCCAATCGCGGCGAATCACGCTGTGCCGTGCGTATATCAGAATATGAATCCATTGAAACGGTAATGAGCTTGGCGGGCAAAGTGGATTGGGTCTGGATTGATTGTTTCACCCATTTTGCTTTGACCGGAGCAGAAGCAGCCCGCATGAAAGCGGCAGGCTTCAAGCTGTGTTTGGGATCGCCGGAATTACATGGGCATTCGGCATCGGAACAAATACCGGTGGTACGAGGTTTGTTGGCGCGCGAAGGTATTGTGCTTGACGCCGTCTGCACCAAGGAACCCACGCTTTGGCAATGAATACGAACAGACTATGGTGCGACCCGATATTTAAAACCGGGCTGTTGCTGAAAGTCATGCTGATTATTTTTCTAGTGCCTGAGTTGCAACAGAGCGGCTTTGTGCCATTTCTGGTGCATGCGGTGACGCATCCGTTTTCAGATCCATGGAGTAGTTTTCTTGCGACTGGCGGAAGTTCTGTAGCTTATCCCTATGGGCCTGTCATGTTGCTCGCGCATATCCCCGGTGTGTTGCTGGGTGTGCTGCTGGATGGAATGGTGAATACCAATTACATGGCAGGCATTGGCTTTAGGCTGGGCTTGCTGGGTGCCGATGTTGCCGCGCTGTATTTGCTGTATCGCCTGCTGCCAGAACAGCCACGCAAGCTTTTGTATTTCTATTGGTTATCACCGATTACGCTATTTGCCACTTATTGGAATGGTCAAACAGACATCATTCCCATTGCATTATTATTGCTCTCGCTATTGTTGATAAAACAATTTCGGCCTGCTGCAAGCGGCGTTGCATTGGCTTTGGCATTTGCAGCCAAATTGAGCATGCTGCTTGCAGTACCTTTTGTGGCCATTTATTTATGGCGTAACAAACGCTTGATCTCCTTACGTTGGCCTTTTGCAATGGGCTACGGTTTAACTGTGCTGCTGGTGCAGGGGCCGTGGCTATTTTCCAGCGGTTTTACGTCAATGGTTTTGGGAACCCCAGAGTCCAATCGAGTATTCGATTTTGCTTTATCGTTTGGTCACGGATTGCAATTATATTTGACGCCGACGCTATATTTGTTGGCACTTTATGGCGTGTGGCGTTTGCGACGGATTAGTTTTGATCTTTTGATCGCGACCATCGGCCTGTCTTTCTTTCTGGTGGTCTTGGGCACGCCAGCGCCGCCCGGTTGGTACATATGGCTAGTACCGTTTTTGGTAGTACACCAAATACAGAGCGACCGTAGTGCAATGATCTTGACGGCCGGTTTTTCACTCTTGCTGATAGGCATGCATTTGGTGATTTCATCTGGCGCCAGTCTGCCGCTGCTCAATCTTGATCCTATGCCGAGCATTATTGGTTTGCGGGATTTGCTGACTCCGCGTCTGCACTCACTTGGCATCACCATGATTATTTCTGTGGGCCTGGTATTGATCGTGCAAATGCTGCGGGAGCGAGTGGGTCGAAACGATTATTACCAGATCGTACAAAAACCCTTGTCGATCGGTATTGCGGGAGACTCTGGCTCAGGCAAAGACACCTTCAGTCAGGCATTGGCTGGAATATTTGGCGATCACTCGGTGGTGCATGTTTCCGGCGATGATTATCACGTTTGGGATCGCTACGCCCCGATGTGGAAAGGCATGACGCATTTGAATCCGCGTGCAAATGATCTGCAAAGATTTACTCATGACGTGCTTGCGTTGATAAGCGGAAAAGCTATTTCCTGTAGGCGCTACGATCATGTGGCCGGCCGTTTTTCCGCCCCTACGTATCTTGATAAAAATGATGTGATTATTGCCTCTGGCCTGCATGCCCTGCATACGCAGCAACTTTGCAAACGCTTTGATATTTCAATTTTTCTGGATATTGACGAAAAGCTGAGACGGCATTGGAAAATACGTCGTGATGTTCATCAACGAGGCCATGCCTATCGAGCCGTACAGGAATCACTTGAACGCCGCGCTATCGATGCTGCACGTTTTATCCATCCGCAAAAAAACGATGCCAATTTAGTTCTTAGCTTGCGCCCGGTAAATGCCAGTCATTTGGATGAGATGAGTGCCGAGCATATACGACTGAAGCTGGTGGCCTTGATTCGCGGCAGTACTTTCCATGAAAAACTGGCGCGAATTCTTATTGGTATTTGTGGCTTGCATATTGACGTGCAGCCATCGGAAGATTCGCGCGATGTTGAAATCAGTATTGAAGGCGACGTAGCGGCCGAAGACATTGCCTTGTCCGCCAATACCCTGGTGCCAGGCATGCAGGAAATGCTGGATATCCAGCCAAAGTGGGAGCATGGCATGAGCGGAATCATGCAGTTATTGGTGTTGGTACAAATAGAAGAATCTCTGAAGAGCCGAATGAAATGACCCTGAAAATTCACCCCGTCAATAAAATACTCTCTGCTCCGCAAGCGATTATTTTCGATACCGATAATACTTTATATGCCTATGAACGCCCGCATATGCTTGCCAGTAATGCTGCTGAAGACAAAGCGGTAAAGCTGCTTGGCGTCGATGCAGTCGATGTTCGCGCAGCATTCGCACAGGCGCGACAAGAGGTGAAGCAACAATTAGGCAAGACAGCAAGCTCACACAGTCGTCTGCTGTATTTTCAGCGCGGCATCGAGATTCTAGGTAGAAAGACCCAGCTCGTGATGACGCTCGATCTTGAGCAAACTTATTGGCGTACTTTTCTTTCACACTGCGAGTTATTTGAAGGCGTGCGCGAATTTTTGATGGCGCTGAGAAGTAGCGGTATTCACACGGCGATAATTACCGACCTGACATCGCAAATTCAATTCCGTAAAATTATTTATTTTGGCTTGGACGATTTTTTCGATTATGTAGTGACATCCGAAGAAGCCGGTGCCGACAAGCCGAGCGAAGCGCCTTTTCGATTGGCCATCAATAAGCTTGGCGTTGATCCAAAAGATATCTGGATGATCGGAGATGACCCATCAAGCGACGTTGCAGGTGCGCAGAAGTTTGGCATGACGACAGTATTTCGCGCCGACGCCGTCGCCAAGGTAGATATCGAAAAAACCAATGCCGATCTGGTCTTTGATGATTTTCAAGAGCTGCAGAAGTTTTTTTATTCGGGCAAGGTGAGCGGTGTAAAGGCGCTGTCATAAAAATTAATCAAGCTTGTAAAAATTAACAAATCTTCTTTTATTTAGATTTCATCTTTTGAAGAATAATGTGTTGTTGATCAGGAGTATTGCCATCGTGTTGAGCAATAAAAAATTATCGATCGAAAGAGTCGGCGTTGCATTAGTTTTGGCTATTATTATGGGCTTGCTGATCGCCGTTACTATTAAAGCGCTTGGTATTTCGTTTGGCTTTAGCTTTGCAAGCGCAATGATATCAGCAGTCATCATTAGCCCTGTGCTGGCGAGAAGATTGCCACTGGAATGGGACGGCCTGCTGGTAAGACATCCCTGGTTTTCTTTACTTTGGTTTGCACTAGCGCTGTTGACAATTGCTCGCACTGCCGGCGTTGCCTTGTATATGGCAGATCCTGCGCAAGCACAGGCTTCGGCATTTTGGTTTGATGATTTTTATATTCGCCACAATTGTTTTTCCGGCTATTGGCAAGCAGCGCTCTTAGCCAAGGACAATGTCGATAATCTTTATGATCCTGTGCATTACACCGGTTGGGAGGGGCGGTTTAAATTAGATGAGTTTTTGTACCTGCCGCAATTCCTGATTTTGCCCAGGCTCGGTATTGCACTGGGGGCCAATTTTGTTGAATTAAGAGCGTTCTGGTTCACGCTTGAAGGCATTATTCTGTCAAGCGGAATGCTGGCTTTATGTGTCTGGATGAAAAACGGAGTTGGGCGCTCCGCCGCCTTGCTATTGCCTTTGGTATGGATTGCAAGCCCGGTCTTGCTGACGCTACAGTTAGGTAATTTCCAATTAGCGGCGATTGCATTATCGATATTGGCAATGATCATGTTTGAGAAAGATCGCCCGATATCCGGCGGTGCATTATTAGGTTTCGCAGTTTTTAAATTATTTCCGGGAATACTCGGTGTTTACCTTTTGTTCGCGAAACGCTGGCGTGCTGCTGCGTGGACTTTTTTGTTTGCAGTAATTTATAGTTTGATTGCCTATGCCTGGATGGGTGCAAAACCATTCGAGGCTTTTTTACACTTTCATCTGCCGAGAATGGCGAGTGGCGAAGCCTGGGGTTTTTTGGAGCAAGAAGGGCTTGGCGCTTTCGTCGCCATTAATGATTCAGTGCCGGGACTGGTATTGAAATTAAAGATGCTGCATATCTCTGGCATGAGCCGGGCACTAGAAATGCAATTGTCATGGGTATGGACACTGTTCGTGGTGGTTCTGACGGCTGTAGCTGCACGCCGTTCGCATGCAATGTCGCGCGCGCATCTTGCGGCAACCTGGATTGCATTATTAGCCTTGGCTTCATTTCGCAGCCCATTTTTGCCTGATCACGCCGGCCTGTTCGCACCGCTTTGGTTGTGGAGCATAGTTGCCGCCAGTGGTTCAAAAACACATTTAAAATACATGCTAATGGCCATATTTTGGTTATTATTAGAAGCTGTTTTACCAGTGAGCGGCATGCCGCTACCAGACGAATTAGGTCGCCTGGAACTCTCCACTATCAGTCAGTTTGCATCGCTGTTGCTATGCTTTTGGGTAGTTCTGCGGCGCCCCAATAAAAACGATGATTTATATTTAGCAACCGACCAGCATATTCCGATCTCGACCGGCAAATTAACCGCCGCCTGATCTTCAATTTTTAATTATCGATAGCATAGGGTAACACCATGAATAGACGTCCCATTGTGCAAGCATGTTTAGCAGCTTTTTTTTCCGCGACGGCATTTGCTGCGCAGGCAGAGGAGGCTTTGAATATTCCCCGCGCTCTTCACGCACCGCGGCTAGAAGATTTTGTCGCAGGTGTGCCTGCCGACGCCGGACTTGAAGTTAGCGGTTTTCGTCAAAACACCCCAGGTGACGGCGAACCGGTTTCACTCGATACAAAGGCATACCTTTCGTATGACGACAAGAATATTTATGTTGTTTTCAAATGCAAAGACGACCCTAAGCTGGTGCGTGCTCACATTACGCCGCGCGATAAAATTTTTGGCGATGAAGGCGTTCAAATATTTCTGGATACCTTCCATGACAAACAAAGAGCGTATGTGTTTTCAGTGAATCCGCTTGGCGTGCAGATGGACAGCAAGCTTACCGAGAGCCTGGGTTACGATTTTAATTACGATACCCAATGGACATCCGATGGACGTGTTACCGACGACGGTTATGTCGTGACCATGCAAATACCATTCAAGAGTTTGCGTTTTGAAAAAGGCCAGCAACAAAGCTGGGGGCTTGCGGTTAATCGAATCATTCCGCGATCAAATGAATTCTCTTACTGGCCCTACATCACAAAACGGAAAGAAGGTTTCATTCCGCAATTTGCCGAAGTAAAAATTAGCGACTCAATTTCGCCTGGACGTAATATTCAAGTCATACCGCATGCGTCATATCGAAATACGCGAGCGCTTGAATTTGATGCGTTGAATAACCCCGTGATTAAACATGAGCAGCGCGCGGAAGTGGGCGTTGATGCCAAGTTTGTGCTGCATGATTCACTTGCAATTGATCTGACCGTCAATCCCGATTTCAGTGAAGTAGAATCTGACGAGCCACAGGTCATCGTCAATAAACGCTACGAAGTATTGTTCCCGGAAAAAAGACCGTTTTTTCTGGAAAATTCCGATTTTTTCGGCACTCCGGTCAACCTGTTTTTTTCGCGACGAATTGATGATCCGAAATACGGTGCCAGGCTTACCGGACGTCTTGGGCGCTGGGCGCTTGGGGGCTTGTTGATTGACGATGAGCAGGCCGGACAGTTTTTGACCGGTGCCGATGCCGGCAAGACAGGGCAAATTGCGGTAGCTCGCGTTCAACGTGATTTTGGCGTGCAATCCAACTTCGGCGGATTGGTCACCAGCCGCACGGTAGGGGATCATCAAAACCAGGTTTACAGCTTGGATATGCGATACAAATTAAATGATAACTGGGTGCTGGCGGGGCAGGCGGCAAGAAGCCATTCCGAAGAAAATAGCAATACCGGTTTCAATGGCAGTATGTTCTTCGTTGAAGCAACCCGCGGCGGTCGTAATTTTACCTATGATGGTCAATACATCGACATCTCTCCAAACTTTCAAACCAATCTTGGCTTTGTTCCCCGCACCGATATTAAACAGCTTTATCAGACTGCCACGTATCTCTGGCAATTCCCGGATGCACCCTGGTTAGTGAATGCAGGCCCGAGCCTTACTGCGGTTAAAACCTGGAATCAAAACGGTGACGTGCAGGACTGGTCAATCGATACCGCATACACCATTAACGGCTCGGCCTACACTACTTTTAAAGGCCAATGGAATGAGTCGTATGAATTTTTTGACAATATTGGTTTCAGGAAAAACGGCTACACGCTGAGCGCTTCAACTGAATGGTTGTCATGGTTAACCGCTAGCGCCAGCATTAGTAATGCTGATGCTATTAATTTTATTCCAGCCGCTGGACTTAATCCATTCCTTGGCAATGCAAGACAATTTAATCTCAGCTTTACCTTTAGCCCACTCGCGCAACTGCGTGTGAATCAGAGTTTTATTTGGGATCAATTACGTACAACTTCAAACATTGCGGGCTTTGAAAAAGGCAGCAATGTTTTTCGCAATACTTTGTCGCGCACGAAGTTTACCTATCGGTTCAGCCGGTTCATTTCGGCTCACGTAATTTTTGACTACAATACGCTGCAATCCGAGCCCGGTTTAATTGCATTGGATCGCAGCAAGCGGCTGACCAGCGATATTTTATTTAGCTACACTCCAACGCCGGGCACGGCACTTTACGTGGGCTATGTTGATCGCCAAGAAAACCTTCGATTATTTGGCAATCCCAGCGTTCTTCAGACCACGGACGACCTAAACTTGCATACAGGCAAACAGTTCTATGTCAAATGGAGCTATCTGTTTAAATACTGACGGCCTGTCGGCCTAAAACCGATATAAACCGATGGAGGCAGAATGACAAAGTTCACTGCCTCCATTTTTTTATATGAGGCATACTATGGCTGGCAATCCATTTTTACCGATGGCGTATCACGATTAACAAGAGCAGTTGAAATTTGGCGCGAACTCATTCCAGCACTGAAACCAACTTAACGCCCGCAGGTGAAGTAAAGCTGTCCACGCTGTCTGGCGTGGGGCCAAAAATTGCCGAAAAACTCACGCTACGCGGCTTGGTAACGCTGCAAGATTTATGGCTGCATCTGCCACTGCGCTACGAAGACCGTACCAAGCTTTCCAGCATTCATAATTTAATTCCCTGCGAACCGGCACAAATCGAAGGTCGTGTTGAAGCGGTTGAACGTGGGTTTCGTTATCGGCCTATTTTACGAGTGGCGATTGGCGATGATTCGCTATCAACGCTGACCCTTCGCTTTTTTCATTTTAGTGGCGCGCAGGCGCAGCAATTTATTGTTGGCCGCCGCATTCGCTGTTACGGCGATGCCAGGCCGGGTGCGCATGGCCTGGAGATGGTGCATCCGAGCTATCGTTTTTTATTGGATAGCGATGAAGCGCCATTGCATGATCGACTCGATCCGGTCTATCCGAGTATTGAAGGTTTAGGCCCGCAGACCATTCGAAAATTAGTCGATGAAGCACTGCGGCGTTTGCCACCTACTCAAGAACTGGAATTACTGCCGCAGAAAATCTGCGAAGATCTATCATTGCCGAGTTTACGCGAAGCCTTAATCACGGCTCATCGGCCGCCAGCAGAAACCACGATAGAAAATTTACGTTCCGGCCAGCACCCCGCGATCAAGCGTTTGGCCTTGGAAGAAATGCTAGCGCATCATTTGAGTTTGCAGCGCTTGCGTATTGCCCTGCGTTCACATGGTGCACTGGCAATCAAAAGCAAAGGTGTTTTTCAAAAAAAATTACAGAGCGCGTTACCCTACCAATTAACCAATGCCCAGCAGCGTGTATTCGCGGAAGTCAGCAAAGATATGCACGAGCCGGTGCCGATGCTGCGACTGGTGCAAGGCGATGTAGGCAGCGGTAAAACAGTGGTGGCGGCCTTGTCGGCACTAAGAGCAATTGAAGCGGGCAAACAAGTGGCCCTGATGGCACCAACTGAATTATTGGCCGAACAACATCTCAATAATTTTCGTGCATGGTTTGAACCGCTCGGTATTAAAGTCATGTGGCTGGCAGGCAAGGTGACTGGCAAAGCGCGTGCAGCAGCGCTAGCGCAACTTGCTTCCGGCGAAGCGCAGATGATTGTCGGCACTCATGCCCTGATGCAGGAAAAAGTCATTTTTCATTCACTTGCCTTGGTCGTTGTCGATGAGCAACATCGTTTTGGTGTGCATCAACGACTCGCCTTGCGCGACAAGGGCAGTGATGGCACAAAAGTGCCGCATCAGCTGATCATGACCGCGACACCGATTCCAAGAACATTGGCAATGTCGGCCTATGCCGATTTGGATGTGTCGGTGATTGATGAAATGCCGCCGGGCCGCACACCCGTGCAAACCGTAGCCATCAGCGGCGAGCGTCGCGATGAAGTGACCGAACGCATTCGTGTTGCCTGCAAAGACGGTCGTCAGGTGTATTGGGTTTGCACATTGATTGATGAAAGCGAAGAAGTGCAAGCGCAATCTGCACAATCGACATTCGAGCAATTGCAACTCAATTTATTGGGGGTTCGTATCGCCTTGCTGCATGGACGTATGAAGCCCGTCGATAAACAAAACGTGATGGCGAAATTCAAAGCAGGTGAACTGGATTTGTTGGTCGCCACTACGGTGATTGAAGTCGGAGTTGATGTGCCGAACGCCAGTTTAATGGTGATTGAAAATGCCGAGCGCCTTGGGCTGGCACAACTACATCAATTGCGTGGGCGGGTAGGGCGTGGCGCGCAAGCATCGAGTTGCGTGCTGTTGTACAAATCACCGTTATCGCAGATGGCGAGGGAACGACTCGATGTGATGCGCAGAACCACCGATGGTTTTGTTATTGCCGAAAAAGATCTCGAACTACGTGGCCCAGGTGAGTTGTTGGGAACCCGACAAACGGGTATCGCCGGTTTCCGCATTGCCGATTTAAGTCGCGATGCCGCCTTATTGCCAACCGTTCATCACGTGGCAGAAATTTTATTACGAGATAGCCCCGGGCTTGCCGATAAAATCGTTGAGCGCTGGGTTGGCAGTGCGGCGAAATTTGCCGGGGCTTAACCATTGAATTTTTTGTAGGAGGGCCTTCTAGGCCCGAAAACTCCGCCAGATCTGTCGCGCCTAGAAGGCCCTCCTACAAAAAAATATTTCAGATTACTCAAGCTCATAACTAATGAAAGTGGCTCACAAATGACCACACACAAATGCTTATAATCCAGGCATGAAAAAAATCCCCTTATTGATCGATACCGACCCTGGCGTTGATGACGCGCTCGCTTTATTGATGGCCTTCAATTCGCCCGGTCACGATATTAAAGCGCTTACCATTGCGGCCGGTAATGTCGGTTTGCAGCACACGGTCGCCAATGCCCTGAAACTTTGCGAAGTCGCGCAGGTCAGCATTCCGGTCTATGCTGGTTGTCCGGTCCCTTTGGTGCATGCGGCCGAAGATGCTGCGTACGTGCATGGTATGGATGGTTTCGGCGATATTGCTTACATACCGTCGAAACAAAAAGCCGAGGATGAGCACGCAGTCCAGGCAATTATTCGTTTATCAAAACAATACGAAAACGAATTAGTCCTAATCACTTTGGGGCCTCTAACCAATATCGCATTGGCTTTAAGACTGGATCCGGAATTACCCAAACGCATCAAACGTGTCGTGGTGATGGGTGGCGCAGTGACCGGTCTGGGAAACACCTCAATTTCAGCCGAATTCAATATTGCTTTCGACCCCGAAGCCGCCAAAATCACTTTTGAAGCTTTCCCAATGATGGATATTATCGATTGGGAGGCAGTGCTTCGGCACGGCTTCTTGCATACCGATTTCGAGTCCTGGCTTGCCGCTGGCGACCATCGTGCCGCTTTTTACAATGCAATTTCGCGCAAAACCCGGGCTTGGTCGGAAGGCAAGCGCGGCCTGCATTGGCATTCCGCGGATGCCTTGGCGATGGCCGTGGCCTTGTATCCGGAGGCTATTGAACATGTCGAAACCCGCTTTATTACCGTCGAAACGGCGGGGCAGCACAGCCGCGGCGCTACTCCGGTGGATTGGGCGATGCGAACCGGTAACCCGGCCAATGCCCGTATTCTGATGACTTATCCACAGGCCTTGTTTCAATCCAAAATCCGCGCAGCGCTTGGGCTTGAGTGATTTTTAGTAAGCGCGGCTTGCAGAAAAGACTGGTAGTCGGCTAAAATAGCCCTCTTTTTCTTACGCGTCATGCGTTCGCCCACGGAATTCCCCATGAAAGCAGATATCCATCCAAACTACCGCGCTGTTGTTTTCCAAGATACAGCTGCAGGCTTTTCGTTTCTGACCAAGTCCACTTTGGGCAGCAAAGACACCGTTAAATGGGAAGACGGCCAGGAATATCCGCTGATCAAAGTGGAAATTTCTTCGGCATCGCACCCGTTCTATACCGGCAAGCAAAAGACTGTCGATACCGGCGGTCGCGTCGATAAATTCCGCAAGCGCTACGCCAAGACCGAAGTAGAAGCAGCGCCTGCTGCAGAATAATTACTTATTCGCAGCGCGTTACAGCGGCCACCTTTCGGTGGCCGTTTGCGTTTCTGGTGTCGGAATATTGCATAAGTTCACAAGTCCATGACTGACGAATGTCATGTCGCTATGAGATACTTCACGTCTTGGCGCTTACGGGTGTAATGCGCTGTCATTCACCACCACTGCATAGAATTCCAGGAGCCTGCCGTGTCCGATTACAAGAGCGTCATCCTTAGCGCCGGCGATAAAAACGTCGAGCTTCCCGTTCACTCCGGCACTCTGGGTCCGGACTGCATTGATATCGGCAAACTCTACAAAGAAACCGGCAATTTCACTTACGACCCGGGCTTTATGTCGACCGCAAGCTGCCGTAGCGCAATCACCTATATTGATGGTGATGCCGGCATTTTAATGTATCGCGGTTATCCAATCGAACAACTGGCAAAGCATTCGAATTTTTCGGAAGTTTCGTACTTGCTGATGAATGGCCATTTGCCGAATGCGCAGCAATTTGCTGCTTTCGAACATGAAGTAACGCATCACACCATGATGCATGAAGCTTTCCGTACTTTCCTTTACGGCTTCCGTCACGATGCGCATCCCATGGCGATGATGACCGGCATGCTCGGTTCACTGGCCGCGTTTTATCACGGCGATCTGGATTTGGAAGACCCCGAACAGCGCCGTCTTGCTGCCATTCGTTTGTTGGCCAAAGTGCCGACGATTGCCGCTGCCTGCCATCGTTATTCGATCGGTTGGCCGATTCGCTACCCGCGCAATAATCTTGAATACGTCGATCGTTTTCTGCATATGATGTTTGAAGTGCCAAGCGAACCGCTTGTACTAAAACCCATTGCGGCAAAAGCGCTCGACTTGCTGTTTATTTTGCATGCAGATCACGAACAAAATGCATCGACTTCTACCGTTCGTCTCGTCGGTTCAACCGGTGCGAATCCTTATGCATGCGTGGCGGCGGGTATCGCGGCTTTATGGGGCCCGGCACACGGCGGTGCTAATGAAGCCGTGCTGGAAATGCTGACCGAAATTGGTCGTCCGGAAAATGTAAACAGTGCGATTGATAAAGCTAAAGACAAAGAATCGGGCTTTCGCTTAATGGGCTTTGGTCATCGGGTCTATAAAAACTTTGATCCGCGCGCGAAAATTATTCGCGAAATGTGCCATGAAGTATTGGCTGAACTCGGCGTCAATGATCCGCTGCTTGAAGTCGCCATGCGCCTGGAAGAAGCGGCACTGAAAGACGAATACTTCATTCAACGCAAGCTCTACCCGAACGTCGATTTTTATTCCGGTATTATTTACAAAGCGCTTGGTATTCCTACCGAAATGTTCACCGTCATGTTCGCCATTGCACGTACCGCCGGTTGGGTTTCGCATTGGCTGGAACAACAAACCGATCCCGAAAATAAAATCGGCCGTCCGCGCCAGATTTACACCGGCGCGGTTACCCGCGATTATGTGGCGATGGATAAGCGTTAGTCTATGTTTCGATAAAACAAAAAGCCCCGGTTATTCGGGGTTTTTTGTAGGGTGTATATGGACTCCCCCTGATTTGCAACAAGTGGTTTTGGCTTCGGTACGATTGCAAGCGTATATCCGGCTTCTGTGTGAGCGATAAATCTCTCGAGCCATAATGGAGCAGTCGCAGACAAGTTCCTCATTGGATCCTCGGCATTTTCTGCCGTCACCCTACTCAGGTTTTCCTTGTCCCGGTCTTACCGTTTGCCATTACCTCTTTTCGCAAAACGCGGTGGAAGGGTTTTCAGTGTTGCGGTGTTATCTGGATCAATGTTGCTGTTGAGTCGGTGCAAGTGTGGAATGTATTTTTTGAGATAGCAGGTAGATTAAGCCTGCAGCCAATCGGGTTGATAGTCGCGCTCATACCTCACCATTGCCCAGATCATGCGTGCCGTTTTATTGGCTTGTGCCACGGTGGCGATGTTGCGATGTCGGCGTTTCCCGAGTGCCACCAACCACCGGCTGCGGGGATCGTCTTTAGTGGCAGCGGTTCTTTGTACGCTACGCGCGCCATGCACCAACAAACCGCGTAAATAGCTATCGCCGTGTTTGTGGATAGCCAACAAACGGGTCTTGCCGCCACTGGAATGTTGCTTGGGCGTTAAGCCGATAAAGGCGGCAAACTGCCGTCCGTTCTTGAAGGCCGCCGCTTGTTTAACATCGGGTAATACAGTGAGTGCCGCGCTGGCGGTGAGGGGGCCAATGCCGGGGGCCTGGCACAAGCGTCGTGCGACTGGGTGTTCCCGCACAGTGACCAAGACAGCGGCATCAAGCTGTGCAATGCGCTGATCTAATCCGACCAAGTCACCATAGAGATCCGACAATAAACCCCGGAACATCATACTCAAGCCATTGTCGGCGTCTTCCAAGAGCACAGGCAAAGCACGACGACACTGGTGAATACTTTTTGCAATGACGATACCGTGCTCGGTTAATAAACCGCGGACTTGGTTGACCTTGGCGGTCCGCGTTTTCATCACGTCGCTACGAATGCGATGCAGGGCTTGAATATCCCGCTGTGCCTGGGTTTTGATCGCGACAGACGGAATATGGGCACGGGTCATCGCCTCGCAAATACCGGCGGCATCATTGGCGTCGTTTTTTTGACCTAGGACGTACGGCTTGACATGTTGCGGCGCCATCAACATGACACGATGTCCCATCGCTTGAAAACACTGCGCCCAATGATGGGCACCGGCACACGCTTCCATCCCCACCCAACAAGATTCCAGGGCTTGCATATACGCCATGAGCTTCACCCGTGAAAACGCTTTACGCAGCACCACTTCACCACGTGCATTGACCGCATGCAGTTGAATCACATTTTTTGCCAAATCTAAACCAAGACGAGTAATCTTCATACCGGACTCCCTCTTCTGTGACTGTTGATGACACCTCAGTCTGGCACATTGCGATGCCGCAAGAAGGGGGAGTCCATTCCATTGGATCCCGCGCTCTATGCGGTATCCACCACAAATACCATCGCAATCTCAAACACCATCGCAATCTATGGTGGAATCACCAACGGTGTGCCACCGGTTGGTGGTTCCACCCTACATTTGCCGATTTAATTCTTCTAGTCGCTCTGGTGTGCCAACATCGGTCCAGCGACCTGCATGATGTTCACCACTGATATGCGATTGGTGCATCGCATGTCTTAACAATGGCGTGAGTTTGAAGCGTGGTGGCGTTTCATCCACGCCTTTTACATCGCCAATAATTTCGCGCCAATTTGCCAATAATGCGGGTTGATAAATACCGATGCCGGAAAAGGTCAGTTTGTTTTCGCCTTGGCTTTGCAATAATCCATCTTCGCGTA
The DNA here is from genome assembly GCA_043721835.1 of Arenimonas sp. Taxonomy (GTDB): domain Bacteria; phylum Pseudomonadota; class Gammaproteobacteria; order Xanthomonadales; family Xanthomonadaceae; genus Arenimonas. The sequence goes on from JAYSQD010000051.1 coordinate 36,812, forward strand.
AAACAAAATCGCCTTTTGCGTTGTGCGCTGGATTATCGACCAAGAGCAAATGTGCCAAACCCGAAATAGTTTTTGGCAGGGCGGGGTAATCGGCATCGCTCCAAATATCGCCATTCACTGCGATAAATGTCTCATCGCCAATAACTTTCAGTGCCTGCAACATGCCACCTCCGGTTTCCAGCGGCTCGGGGCCTTCATAGGAATAATGCAGTGACACATTCCAGCGTGAGCCATCGCCGAGCGCAGGTTCAAAGCATTCGGCCAGCCATGAAGTATTGATCACGATATCGCGCACGCCGCAGGCCGCCAATTTTTCGATATGCCATTCGATCAATCGTTTGCCGCCAACGGTTAGCAAGGGTTTTGGCGTGTGGTTGGTCAGCGGGCGCATGCGCTCACCCTTGCCGGCTGCGAAAATCAGTGCTTTCATGCCAGCGGTAATCGAATATCGCGTTCGCCCATCACGCGTTCGAGTAATTGAATTAAGGGCGCCGTTTCCGGATAGCGCAAACCCACGTCACGGGTGTATTGCCAGACCAGTGGCAGATCATTTAAGTAACCGGCTTTGCCATCGCGATACCAGAGGCGACAGAAAATACCGAGTACTTTCAAATGTCGCTGCAGGCCCATTAAATCAAAGCCACGTTTGAAGGTCGGGCTATCAACATTCGTGAGTCCGGCTTTAACGCATTCGAGCCGATAATTTTCAACCCAGGCATTAATTTTTTCTTCCGGCCAAGCGATATAGCAGTCGCGCAGCAGTGAAACCAAGTCGTAAGTGATCGGGCCTTTAACCGCGTCCTGAAAATCCAGAATGCCCGGATTATTTTCTTGCAAAATCAATAAATTCCGCGAGTGATAATCACGATGCACAAAGGTTTGCGTCTGCACCTGCGCGGTTTTAATCAAATAGCGAAATGCTGATTCGATAACATCCCATTCTTCGCATTCAGGTGTGTAGGCCAGATGTCTTTGTAAAAACCATTCCGGCATTAATTCCATTTCGGTGACTAGGCGGGTTTCGTCGTAGCGGGGCAAATCGTCGCAGGCAATATGCAACTGCATTTTCAATAATGCCTGCATGGCGTCGTCATAAAGTGCATCGACACTTTGCTCGTTTAATTCTGGCAAATACAGACGATTGCCAAGATCGGCCATCAAAATAAAACCAAGCTCTGCATCAAAGGCGCGAATATCCGGTGCATGTAAACCGGCTTTGCTCAAGCGCTGTGCAATATCCAGCCAAGGGTAAATATCTTCTTTATCCGGCGGCGCATCCATCACAATCCAGGTTTGGCCACCGGAAAAACTACGCCAATAGCTGCGAAAACTGGCATCGGCAGATGCGCGTTCCAACTTTGCCTGCGGGTCATTGAGAGCTTGCTGCGTCCAAAATAGGCACTCGGTTTCTCGATTTAGTACGGTCATGTTTTCGCGTAAAGATGAACAAAGCCCATTGTGACAGAGCCGCCACGCTGGCGCGACTGCAAGGGCTTTCGTTAAGATACGCGGGTATTGTGTGGAAAAACCAACATGTCCTCTGTGTTACCAGTGCTTTTATGCGGCGGTTCCGGCACCCGGCTCTGGCCTTTGTCACGCGAGGCTTACCCGAAACAATTTTTGCCTTTGGCGGGTGAGCAAAGTTTGCTGCAAGCTACCTGTTTGCGTTTGCAAGGTTTGCCCGGCGCATCGGCTCCGTTGCTGATTAGCAATGAAGAGCACCGTTTTATGGTGGCCGAACAATGTCGGCAAATTGCTATCGATCCGCAGGCGATTATTCTTGAACCGATCGGTCGCAACACCGCGCCCGCGGTTGCGGTGGCGGCGCTGTATGCCGTGGAGCCGCAACAAGATCCGATCTTGCTGGTGTTGCCTTCAGATCATTTATTACGTGACGAAGCCGGATTTCGGGATGCCGTACTGACCGCATTACCGGCCGCAGAAGCGGGCGGTCTGCTGACATTTGGTATTGTGCCAATCACGCCAGAGACCGGTTTTGGCTATATCAAGGCCGCGCCGGGTGACGGCGTTCGCGCGGTGGCGCAATTTGTTGAGAAGCCCGACCAAGCCACCGCTGAAAAATATCTGGCCAGCGGCGAGTATTTCTGGAATAGCGGCATGTTTATGTTTCGGGCTTCGCGCTTTATCGAAGAACTGGAAAAATTCGCACCGGAAATACTGAGGCAATGCAAAGCCGCAATAGGCAATGCAAAACAAGATGCTGATTTTTTGCGTCTTGATAGAATCGCCTTCGCTGCATGCCCGGCTGATTCAATTGACTATGCCGTCATGGAAAAAACCCTGGATGCCATGGTGCTGCCGATAGATGTGGGCTGGAGCGATGTGGGTTCCTGGTCGGCTCTGTGGCAAGTGGCCGAGCAAGACCTTGACGGCAATGTGCATCGTGGCGATGTGATGGCAGAAAACTGCCGAAATACCTTTGTTTGGTCGGAAAATCGCTTGGTCAGTACCCTGGGCCTGGAAAATATGATCGTGGTCGATACCGATGATGCCTTGCTGGTGGCGCATCAAGACCATGTGCAGGATGTAAAGAAGATTGTCGCGCGTCTGAAATCCGATTCACGTTCGCAAGCGGTGCATCATCGCCAGGTCTATCGGCCATGGGGTAGCTATACTTCGGTCGATAGCGGCGAGCGCTTTCAGGTCAAGCACATCATTGTGAAGCCCGGAGCAGCATTATCGCTACAAATGCATCATCATCGCGCCGAGCACTGGATTGTCGTCAGTGGCACGGCCCGCGTTACATGTGACGAGAATATAATGACTTTGACTGAAAACCAGAGTACCTATATTCCCCTGGGCAGCAAACACCGCCTGGAAAATATCGGAAAACTACCGCTGGAGCTCATCGAAGTGCAGTCGGGAGGGTATTTGGGTGAGGACGATATTGTTCGATTTGATGACGTTTATGGTCGCGTAAGCGAGTAAAATGTAATCGTACGTTGCCGCACATACAATTATGATGCAGCAGAATAGGATGCTGGCTTGATGACTCAGGCATTTTTTCAATCTTATGGTCTGCAGTTGCTCGTTAGCCTCGGTTTAAGTTTGATTTTAGTGAGGCTTTCCATGCTGTGTGCCGGTCCACTCGGGCTACTCGACCAGCCAGGTGGACGTAAAGACCATGCGGTGCCAACACCAGCAACGGGAGGCATTGGCGTTTTTCTGGCCTTGCTGATTACCAGTGTCTTATTCGGTCGTTTTGAATACCATCTAGATGTGTTTTTTATTGCCAGTATCTGGCTCTTGTCGATTGGTATTCTTGATGATCGCTTCGATGTAAGCTCAATTATCCGATTAATGGTACAAGCCGTTGCTGGCGGCATCATGATTTATTTTGCTGGTTTGCAAGCGGACCAATTATCGGATGTCGTCGGCATTGCCGGATTTCATCTCGGCATCCTCACGCCCGTGTTTACCATTTTTATTACGCTGGGTTTAATTAATGCCTTAAACATGGCCGATGGCAGTGATGGTTATTTGGCCGGCCAAGTGATTGCCGCATTGGCATTGTTTTCGGGATTGGCCTTGTATGCCGGCAACATTGAGCTGGCCATGCAGTGCGCCTTATTTACCGCAGCGGTATTGGGTTTCTGGTTTTGGAATATGCGTTTTCCCTGGCAGTCGCGCGCAAAAGTGTTTTTAGGCGATGCCGGTAGTACTTTCCTAGGTTTTGCAGTGGTCTGGTTTGCCTTGCAGTTGACGCAAAACCCGCAACACCCCGTCACACCGGTGCTGGCGCCTTGGATGATTGCCTTGCCTGTGCTCGATTGTGTGGTGCTGATGCTCGATAGAATTCGTCAAGGCCGCTCGCCCTTTGGTGCTGATCGAAACCATATGCATCATTTATTACTCGATGCTGGTTTCACGGCCACCCAAATAGCCATTGGCATGATGGTGCTGTCTATTTTGATTGGCTGTATTGCAGCAATCGCCGTTAAATACGGCGCAACGCGGACCTGGCTGGTGTTGGCGTATCTAGGATTAATCGGATTGTATTGGGCTTTTAGTTTTAATCGTCAACGTGCAGTGGCTTGGCTGCGTTTTTCGAGAACGGGAAATAAAATTGAGGCGGCCAGCTTCAAACAAGAAGAAGCAAAGGAAATCAATTCTTAAATGATCGATCTGCATTGCCATATTTTGCCCGCTATTGATGATGGCGCTCCAAGCTTGGAAGTGGCATTGATGATGGCGCGTGCCGCAGTGAATGATGGTATCGAAATTACTGCCTGCACCCCGCATATTTATCCGGGCCTTTATGAAAATTCGCAGACCATCATTAGCCAAGCCATTGCTGAGTTTGAACAAGAATTAAAGCAACACGATATTCCACTCAAGCTCACCATTGGTGCGGACACACATCTCGCACCGGATCTGCTGAAAGGCATTCAAGAAGGGCATATTCCGACCCTGGGGCATTCCCGTTTTTTATTATTGGAACCACCGCATCATGTGGCGCCGCCACGTTTTGAAGAATCGGTATTTCAACTTTTAGCCGCTGGCATTGTGCCCGTCATTACCCATCCCGAGCGGCTTACCTGGATTGAAACCCATTATCCGAAAATGGCGGCCTTGGTTGAGGGCGGTGCCTGGATGCAAATTACCTCGGGTAGTTTGACCGGCCGTTTTGGCCGCCGCCCTAAATATTGGGCGGAGCGAATGGTCGACGAACGCCTGGTCCATATTTTAGCCACCGATTCGCATCATATTCATAAGCGCCCGCCCCTTTTGGCGGAAGGTCGCGATGCTGCGGCTAAACGTTGTGGCGAAAGCGAGGCTTTTAATATGGTCGATGTCAGGCCGCGGGCAATTTTGGCCAACCTACCACAGGCTCAAATTCCGGCCTTACCTGAACGGCAAGCAGTCCCGAACACGTCACCGAGCTGGCGTCGCTGGCTAGGCTTGGCATAATACGCAATCTAATTGAGATGTTTAGGTGATATGGAATGAACCGTTTTTGGCTTAGCAGTATTTTCTTCGTTTGTGCATGCCTGTTTAGTTTGGTAGGGGCAGCTGAGCAAAGAAAAACCGGACAGATCTCGGTAGTAGCCGCAGGCAGTGATGAACTACCGCCACCCGACAGCACCACCGCAGTTGGCGCGTATAAAGGGGTCTCGGAATACCGCATTGGTGCGCAAGATTTGCTGGAGATCAGTGTATTTCAGGTCACGGAGCTAAACCGTGTTGTTCGCGTAAATACCTCTGGCGATATTTCGCTACCATTGGTCGGCGTGATAAGAGCAGGTGGTCGTACGGTACAAGAATTGGAAGCCGACATCGCTAAAAATCTTGATGCCAAGTTTTTACAAAACCCGCAAGTCACCGTCTTTGTAAAAGAATTTACCAGCCAACGGGTTACTTTAGAAGGCTCGGTAAAAAAGCCCGGCATCTATCCACTGACCGGTCGAACGACTTTGTTGCAAGCCATTGCCATGGCCGAAGGTCTGGATCCGTTAGCGGATTTAAAGGGCATCGTTATTTTCCGTGTGGTCGATGGGAAAAAAATGGGTGCGCGTTTTGACATGAAATCGATTCGTTCCGGCACCGCCGCCGACCCGCAAGTCTATGGCGATGATATTATTGTAATTGACCAATCGGGCTCCAAAACTGCTTTTCGTCGTTTGATTGAAAGCTTGCCTATTGTCAGTATTTTTTCACCTCTATAACGGGAAAGTTAACGCGTGGCCAATCATCCTCACGATCCACATCATGACCCACGTCAAGATTTGTTCCCGTCACCCCACGAAGGTCAGGACGGCAAACGCCTGACTATTGCGCGTAATAACGCCATAAGTGTCGATACCCGTTTTGGTGAGCCTGTCGCTGAAACCGAAGACAATATTGATCTGCTGAGCTACTGGCATATTATTTGGAAGCGCCGCTGGATGGTACTTGGCGTGCTGACTATCATTTTTATCACCAGCTTGATCGGCACTTTGCTGACCACACCTATTTATCGAGCGACCACGGTTTTACAGATCGAGCGTCAAAGTGTTCAGGTGCTTGAAACACAGGGCGTAATGCCGACCGAAGATATTTACGCTGACGATTTTTATCAAACCCAATATGAATTACTGAAAAGTCGTGCGTTAGCGCAACGCGTGGTTAGCCAGTTGGGCTTGGTCCAATCGGGTGAGTTAGAGCGCATGCAGCCAGGTTCACCCTGGCAGAAAATAATGGGCTTATTTGGCCGCCAATCAGGCGCCGAGCAAACAACACCGCAAGAAGCCAGCAAGCAATCGGCTGCCAACAAGAGCGAAAAGGAAAATCAATTAGCCGGCAGTTTTGCCCTTGGCGTGGGTATTGAGCCGGTAAGAAATTCCCGCTTGGTACGCATTAACTACGACAGCCCAGACCCGGCATTCGCACAAAAAGCGGCCAATGCCATTGCCGAAAGTTTTATCGCCAGTAATTTGGAACGCAAGTTCGATTCTTCTGCTTACGCCAAAGGGTATCTGGAAGACCGCTTGAAAGAATTAAAACTCAAGCTGGAAGACTCCGAACGCAAGCTGGTTGAATTTGCACAAAAAGAACAAATCATTGGTACCAGTGGCGGTGAAAATGCCGGCACATTGACCCAGCAAAGCCTGCAATCTTTGAATGCCGCTTACGGTAAAGCGCAAGAAGATCGCATTCGTGCCGAGGCACGTTGGGCGCAAGCGCAAGCGAGCAGCGGCATTAGTTTGGCGATGGAATCGGGCAACAGCAGCTTCATCACCTCCTTACAAGAAAGCCGTGGCAAGTTGATGGCCGAATACCAGGACAAGTTAAAACTCTACAAACCGGCGTATCCGATCATGGTGCAATTGAAAGGCCAGATCGATGAAATGGATAAACAAATTGTCAGTGAGGGCGGCAATATTCGTGGTGCCATCCAAGCGCAATATTTGGCAGCGGCTAAACAAGAAAGCATGCTGGCCGCAAAAATAAGCACACTAAAAGCCGATGTGCTCGATCAAGATAGCCGCAGTATTCAATACAATATTTTCAAGCGAGAAGTCGATACCAATCGTCAGCTTTATGATGGTTTGTTACAGCGCTACAAAGAAGTGGGCCTTGCGGGTGGTTTGAGCACCAACAACATATCGATTGTTGATCGCGCGCAAATGGGTGGGCAATTCAAGCCTGATCTCGCACGCAATCTCATGCTGGCGACCTTGGTTGGTTTGTTTTTAGGTGCCTTGATGGCATTAGGTTTTGAATATTTGGACGATTCACTCAAAGCGCCAGAAGATATCGAAAAACAATTGGGCTTGTCGATACTCGGCGTTATTCCAAAACTCAAAGATCCACAAACGCCAACAGTGGCATTGAAAGATTTGCGCGGTCCATTCACCGAAGCTTATCGTTCGGTGCGAACGGCCTTGCAATTTTCAACCGACAAAGGTGTGCCGCGCGTATTGTTAATTACGAGTGCATCGCCCGGCGAAGGCAAATCGACGACTGCGCGTGCACTTGCTCAAAATATTGCCGAATTAGGCCGCCGGGTATTAATCGTGGATTGCGATTTGCGGAATCCTTCTCTGCATCGCCATTTCAATGCAGACAACTCCACTGGCCTGACCAACTTCCTGGCCGGGGCGATGAAGCCGATGGATTTGATTCAAAAAACCGACATGCCCAATTTGTCGTATTTATCGACCGGTCCATTGCCACCGAATCCTGCCGAATTATTGATGGGTTCTAAATTGGTATCGTTCTTGACAGTGGCAGTAGAAAAATTCGATCAGATCATTATCGATGGCCCGCCTATTTTGGGTTTGGCCGATGCCCCCATACTTGCCAATCGCGCGACGGCAACCTTGCTGGTGATTGAAGCCGGTGAAACCCGAGTAGCCGTGGCCAAGAACGCGATCAAACGAATATTTGCGGCGCGCGGACACCTGATTGGTGCAGTGATGACCAAATACAATGCCAAGCTGCATTCCGGTTATGGTTACGGTGCTGGCGATTATGATTATTACTCCTATGGTGGCAGCGATACGCCTAAGGAACGCTTGACCAAACAATGAGCATGGCAGCGCTCGAGCAGGCACTAAGCTTCTTGAGTCGAACCGACTTGATAGCCAGTGCACGTCAGCAGACCTTGCCTGAGGGTGTTACCGACCTTCTAAAAATAAGTTCGGGCGACCAAGAAACTTTGCTGGCAGCTCAAGAAAGTTCGCGTCATTCGCAAGAAGACGTGCGCCATGCGGCCGAATTTTATGTACAGCAAATATTATTTTCACCCCACAGCAATCATTATCGTGTGCTTGGCGTTGACCCCGATGACGCCGAAGCAAAAATAAAACTGCACTACCGTTTGCTCGTGCGTTGGCTGCATCCAGATAAAAATTCCAGCGACTGGGAAGTGGTTTTTTCAGAACGTATTAATCGAGCCTGGCATGCGCTACGAACCCCTGAACGTCGTCGGGAATATGACGTTCAGCTGGTAAGCGAAAGGCCATCGAGTAAAGATAGTGTTCCCAGTCGTGAAATCAAACCGGGGCAATGGCGAGATAGTAATGCCGACGCACGTTTTATGAGCGCACGCACGATTAAGCGACTGCCGATCGCGGTTTTCAGTTTGCTTGGTGTTGGCGCCTTGCTCGCGCTGTTGTTGTTTAGCCAGATGCAACCCAATTTGCAGCACCCATTGATCGCAAATGGTAATTCCGATGCGATCGTCTTGGTTGCTCCAATGGTGGAAGCGCCAGTTGTCGAATCAGTGATAGCAGCAGCACCGAAAGAAGCCATTGTTACTATCAGCGAAGAAACAGGGCTTATTGAACCTGCAAGCAATCCAATACTCGAAGAAAATCAAGAACCTCCAATGCTGGCCGTCATTCCAGCACCTGCGCCTTTGCCGATCAATGTAAAAACTACATTGCCAGCAGTGGAGGCACCCAAACTGGCAGCAAAAATACCGACAACAGTTGTTGTCGTACAGAAAAAACAAAAACCAACAGAAAAACCGCTTGAAACAGCAAGCTTGCCGTTACCAACAGCACTTGCATCGGTAGCGATTAGCGAAGACAAAACCAAAAACAAACGAAGCCGCAAAAATATAGCCGCTCTGGTCAAAGCGAATACAACGTCAGTGTTGGAAACTCCTGTGGCCGCCAATACGCGGGCCACGTCAGCAGGCACTGCCAGCGACGCCTCGGTTAAACAGTTTTTGCAGCGGTTTTCGCGGGTTTATTCGGAAGGTGATTATTTTGCCTTGCATAATTTATTCACAAAAGATTTGAGCATTGTCGGTGCTGCGCCGCAGCGCATCGTGCTGCATAGTTATCGCCAATTATTTGAAAACAGCCAGAGCCGCGAAATTGCACTGAATCATGTTACCTGGCTCAGCAATGATGAAAATATTGTGGTTATAGCCAGTTATCAAGCGCAAATTTTGCCTCGCGGCAAGGGCGAAGTAGAGTCAAGCCGTGGCGATATTCGACTGGATTTGCGAATGGAAAATGGCCAGCTGAGAATTATTCGCCTGCAGTCGGACATCAAAAATGGTTGAGCGCTCAAAGCCAACATCGGCCGCTTTGCGCCTGATATTGGTTTTTTTACTCTTGGTTCTGGCTTGGCGAGTGCTGAGTTTAGGCATGGCTGATGCAAACAGTCGCTTCGCACCCGAGCAAGCACTGCAGTGGCGACCAGAGCATTCATCGGCACTATTTTTGTTGGCTGAGCAGCAAGCGAAAACTCCGGCTTCATTTGACACGGCTAAAAAAAATGCGATGGCTGCTTTGCGAGCCTATCCGTTTGAGGGCCGTGCCTATCGGATCTTGGCGCAAATTGCAGATGCTGAAAAAAAAACCGAACTAGCCTTAGCTCTTTATCAAAAAGCGGTGCGTTACAGTCCGCGCGATCTTGAATCACATCTTTGGTTGCTTAATTATTCTTTGCGTACCGAAAACGCGGATGCCGCCGTGCAGCATCTCGACAAGCTACTACGCATGCAGATTGATTTATTGCCACCGCTAATGGTCACTATTGGTGGCTTGGCTGTGCAGCCAATATCGCAATCGGCTTTAATTGATAGTTTGGCAATAAAGCCGATCTGGCGTACCCCGGCAATGAGGGCGTTAATGTCGGAGCAAGCTGCCGCATCCCGATATGGCTTATTCTTTAGTCGCCTATCTAAGGTCAATGGCGGACTATCCGAGTTAGAACAACAAGATTGGTTACTTGCGCTGAACCGCAATCAAGAATGGTCACTTGCCTACTTGAGCTGGGCTAGCCAATTGCCTAGTGAGCGCCAATTGCAATTGGCCAATGTTTTTAATGGCGGCTTTGAATACGAGCCACTTGGGGCCGAGTTTGATTGGCAATTTGATCATGTGCCCGGCGCCATTATTGAACGAGTCTTCCGAGAGGGCGCTGAAGGTGAAAAGGCGCTCAGAGTTCGTTTTAGTGATCAGCAAGTGCCATTCAATAGCGTCAGACAAACTTTGGTGCTTCAAAAAGGGCGTTATCGTTTGTCAGGGCAGGGACTTGCCGATGACTTGCGTACCGAAGTGGGTCTGGTATGGTCCGTACAATGCATGGTGAGTGGTATTACCCTTGCCAACAGCGAGCCATGGAAGGGTCGTAGCGAGAATTGGCAGGGGTTTTCGATGGATTTTGAGGTTCCTGACAGGCAGTGCCCTGCTCAGTGGTTACTATTAAAGTTGCCCGCCCGATCTGAGTCAGAACAGGCTATAGGTGGAGCCATTTGGTTCGACGCCTTGAGAGTTCAGAAAATTCAAAGACTTGCTGAACAAAGCCCTAAACTTTAGCCAGTAAAACCTTGCATGTTTGCGTCAAAGACCGTTATTATGTTGTTGAGTATATTTTAGTCACACGGAGCCTTACATGAAAAAATCTATCGTCTTAGCACTTTGTGCGACCAGCATCAGTTTTGCCGCCTTAGTTTCTGCCCAAGAAGGCAGCGGCGTTGCAATTCTTGATGAAGTTAATGGCTCTGTTTTGGTTAACCAAGGCGAAAAATTTGTCGCAGCTTCCGAAGGTCAATCACTCAATGCGGGTGACCGTCTGATGGTGACAAAATCAGGCAACGCAACTTTAGTATTTGGCAAAGATTGCAAAACTGAAGTCAAGGGCGGAACCATGGTGACCATTCCAGAGCGTTCAATTTGTGATGGCGGCCAACTGGTCACGCAGGCATTGGAACCAGGCGCGGGCGCAGCACCAGGTGCTACCACGGCTTCTAGCTCTGGTGTAGGCGCAACTGGAACAGGCAATGCTGGTATTTACACCTTAGCCGGCGTCGCATTGGCAATTGGTGCTTACGAAATTAGCAAGAGTCCTTGATTCTAGTTACAAAAAAAGCGTAACAAAAAATAATTAAATAAGAAGGCCGCCCAACAGCGGCCTTTTTTTTGGAAAACTTTCATGCGAAATCAGAAAATTGTTTTTTATCTAACACTGACGGTTTTGTTGTTGGCGAGTTTTCTAGGTGGCGGACAAGGTTTTTTTGGCGATGTGCTGGCTCAATTGGCCGCCGTAGCTCTGTTAATTGCTCTTTTATTTAATGAGCAATCGGAATTGAAAATAGCCACAAGCGCAACTCGAATTCTATCGTTTTGCTTCATTGCGACAGTGCTTGCGGTGCCATTATTGCAATTGTATCCGTGGCCGAATTCAAACGAATTTACACATAGTATGCAAACTGACTTACAACAAGTCGGCACGCAACTTTCCACCATGAGTTTGAATAAAACCTATGGTGCCGAACGCGCATTATTTTCTTTGCTGCCTGCATGCGCCATTTTTATCGCCAGTTTGCAGTTGCCTAATCTTTATCGTTATCGGCTACTTATTGCATTGGCAATTATCGTGGCACTGAATATCTTTTTAGGCTTTGCACAGCTTGCCCAAGGCAAAGAAAGTGCACTGCGCTTATATGAAGTTACAAATACAACCGAAGCTGTCGGGTTTTTTGCCAATCGAAATCATTATGCAAGCTTGCTCATGATGTGCTTGCCATTATCGGTCGCCGCTACTGCCTGGTGGGCGCATCAACGTACTTCAAAAATATCTTCATCGCCGGTATTCATTATTGGCGGTGGTTTATTTTGCATACTTATCATCTTGGCGATTGCCGTTGCGCGCTCGCGCGCCGGTTTGTTGCTAGGTATGTTGGGTGTTTTATTTAGTCTGCCGGCAATATTTTCACTGCCACGTCGGCCAGGCATGAAGCGCGTGCTAGGCGTTGTTATGGTAGTGGGCCTCATTGCCATTATTCAATTTGGCCTGGTGGGAATTCTGCAACGATTCGACCATGGCGTCGCCGATAATACGCGTTCGCAGATGACTCAAATCAGTATTGAAGCAGGAAAAGCCTATGCTCCGATGGGCGCAGGCCTGGGCACGTTTCGGCAAGCCTATGCCCCTTTTGAAGCAAAACATATTGAAAGTGTTGATAGCACGCTGACTAACCATGCACACAATGATTATGCCGAGCTTTGGCTTGAAGCCGGTTATCCTGCTTTATTTGCGATGGCTGTTTTTTGGTGTTTGTTTATCGTATTGGGGTTTCGCATTTGGTGGCAGCAAAAACAAACCAATACCTTCGATGTTTTATTATCACGCGTGGCGTGGATAAGTGTCTTACTCGCCTTGCTGCATTCATACGCCGACTACCCATTGCGCACGACCGCCAACGCCAGCGTTTTTGCATTACTGCTAGCGTTTGCAATAGCGTGTAGCAATAGTCGAACACCCAAAAGCACCCCGTAGGAACGTCCTTTAGGCGCGACAAATCTCGCCAGATCTATCGCGCCTAAAGGACGCTCCTACGAGATCAATTCAAAGCAAGCGCCGCAAGCCAGCCTTTATACGCCGAAGCAATAATCGGCCCATATTCTTTTCGCCATAGCGTGCCTGCAAATAGGCAGTGTCCGGCAACAAACGCTGCTTTAACCAGCGCATGCGAAGCGACATCGTTGGAAACGCCATAAAGCTCATGCGTTGAATATAAAACCAGCTATGCATATTGCTCACTTGCATGTGTTCATATTTCGCAGCGTCCGTCAGTGCATTAAAAATGACTTCGGGTACTAGCGTATTGAATTCATGTTTTGTCGCTTGCAGGCCATCACAACAGATTCCTGAAAGCTTTCGCTCAATCGCAATATCACTCATCACTTGCCAATCAGCCGGCGTGAATTGCGAGCCCAGTAAGTGCAGGTCATACAACCATTTCAAAACATTCTCGCTGCCATCGGCCATATTTTGTACGCGATGCATGCAGGCATTAAAAAACGCATGTACGGGCGATAAGCCGCGCGCATAAGCACCCAGCTTGGGCAGTGCAATAGCGCTGGAATTTAATTCATCAAAATTAAATTGATAAGCAAATAAGGGCGAACTGGAAAGCTGCCAATGCAAATCAATTTCCAAGCCCGCGCCCATGGTGGAATCGCGCACACAGGTTTGTTCAAAGCTGATTAAATCACCGGCTAATGCCGAATCACGCAAGCTATATTGCATGGACTGCAACAGAACAATCGCTTTTTGCGCTGCTTCATAAGACGAAAACAGCAAATCAATATCACTGCAATCGCGCAAGTGTGCTGACGGGTATGCCCAATAGGCCAGCGCCGAGCCTTTTAATAGCAAGACTTCAATTTCTGCCTGTTGAAGACGCGACAATATCCGCCGACATTCTGCTTCACGCATTAAACTTTGCTGTGATTTTTTGCGAGCGAGTGGTGCAATATGTTCTCGAAACGCCAGTGGAACGCCGCTTGCTGGGCTCGAAGTATTTATACGCTCATGCAATAGCGCAATAACGCCTTCGGCATTGGCTGCATCGCTAATGTATTCGTGCGTAATATCGTCGGGAAACACCCATTTTGCAGTGTCGCCACGTAGCATTTTGCTGAGCCACTCGTGAATCATGTCAATACGACCTTTTCAATATCATTTAATCTTTAAGCAGTAACAAGTGTAAGCCGAAAAGTCGCAAAAAAAAGCAGTTGCAGGGTGCGCAAATAGTAGCATTAGGCTAAAGTGGCGAGGGTCGTTTAACGACGATGACATCGCAGTTTGGTCAGGAGGCATGATGCAATCGGTAGAAAATAGTCGAATAGGAATTTTGGGTCTTGGCTATGTCGGCTTACCTTTGGCGATTGAATTTGGCAAGCAGTTCGATACCCTTGGTTTTGATATTGATCTTAAGCGCATTAACGCGCTGCGTAATGGCCAAGACAGCACCCATGAAATTAGTCCCGATGAAATACAGCAGGCTAAGCGCTTGCAATTTAGTAACACCCATCGCGATTTGCAGTCGTGCAATGTTTACATCGTCACCGTGCCAACCCCGGTCGATGATGCAAACCGGCCCGACTTTGAACCATTGATATCCGCCAGTAGCAGCATTGGCCATTATTTAAAAAAAGGCGATGTGGTTATCTATGAGTCAACGGTGTATCCCGGCACCACCGAAGAGGTCTGCGTACCGATTTTGGAAAAAGCATCGGGTCTGGTCTTCAATCAGGATTTTTTCTGTGGTTACAGCCCCGAACGAATTAATCCCGGTGATAAGCAGCGGCGTTTGATCAATATCAAAAAAATTACTTCTGGCTCGACGCTCGCGGCTGCCGATTTTGTCGATGCGCTTTACCAAAAGATTATTGTTGCTGGCACCCATCGCGCGCCATCGATCAAAGTTGCCGAAGCGGCAAAGGTAATCGAAAACACACAGCGTGACGTAAACATTGCTCTGGTCAACGAGCTCGCCATGATTTTCAACAAAATGGGCATCGACACCCACGACGTTCTTGAGGCGGCCGGCACCAAATGGAATTTCCTGCCGTTCAAGCCCGGTCTGGTGGGCGGTCATTGCATTGGTGTCGATCCGTATTATCTAACTCACAAGGCAACCGTGCTGGGCTATCACCCCGAATTGATTTTAGCCGCCCGTCGCATTAATAGCCGCATGGGTTTGCATGTCGCGCATCAGGTTATACGTTTGATGGCGAACAGACGCCTGCATGTCGTTGACTCTAAAATATTGGTTATGGGTTTGACCTTTAAGGAAAATTGCTCTGATCTGCGCAATACCCGAGTGGTCGATATCATCAACGAACTGCAAGCGGCGCACGTCAAGGTTGATGTCTATGATCCCAATGCAATTGCAGATGAAGCAAAAAACCTGTTACAGATAGAGTTACTGGAAAAACCGTTATTTGATACCTATGACGCCATCATCGTGGCGGTCGGGCATACCCAATTCATCGAACTGGGGGCCGAGGCAATTCGCAGGTTCGGCAAAGCTAATTGCGTCATTTACGATACCAAATCGGTATTTGAAGCAAGGCAAATAGAGGGCCGGTTATAAGTATCGATGCTGATATGGTAATTTAATTATGACTATAGTAATATGACCATGGTCATAAGCTAGGATTGGTATGGAAAGTGAAGTCTCAAAATCTCGATTTAAAGCGCATGCGCTCGAAATTTTCCGTCATATTGAAATGACCGGCGAGCCGGTCATCGTCACCGACCACGGCACGCCGAGCCTGATCGTACGGAAGTACGAAGTTCAAATCGCTAATGTGCGGGACATGCTCAAGGGCTCGATATTACGGTACGACTCTCCCTTAGAACCGGTAGGCGTTGAAGATTGGGAGGGCTTGGCTTGATCGTGCTTGATACCCACGCCTTAATTTGGTGGATCAGTGATGATGCGCGCTTGGCTAGCAGCGCAAAAGCGGTCATTGAGAACACGCTCACCGGCAGCGGCCAGGTAATGGTTTCTGCTATCAGTGCTTGGGAACTGGCCTTGTTGGTTGAACGTGGGCGTGTTGCACTTGCGATGGAATTGGATGAGTGGTTACGCGCAGTCGAGAGTATCGAGGGCGTCTCGTTTGTGCCGATCACGGCTGCCCTGGCTGCCCAATCAGTGAACCTGCCCGGTGAATTTCATAAGGACCCGGCTGACCGCATGATCGTCGCTCTAGCGCGCGAGCTCAATGCCCAGCTAGTTACCGCCGATGAAAAAATCCATCGCTACCCACACGTCCGGTGGGCATGGTGATGCGCCCTGGATCCAGATGCCGTTGCCGGTAGATTGTAATGTTTTATTCGAGTGTTTTTTTTAATAATAAAAAGGTGGCAACAGATGAACTTTAGAGCGATTTTTCACCGGTCGCTTATGCGTATCCGACCAGCGTTTATTGCAGTTGCAATAAAAAAAATATTTAATATCAAGCGGGCTCTAATTGAAACACCTGCAGGAAAAATGCTGATTGATCCAGTGTCTGTGTTTGGTCAGGCCGTGTTCGATTCGCAAGGCTACGAGCATGAAATGCTGGAAACATTGGATAGCCATCTTCCAAAGAACGGAATTTTTCTTGATATCGGTGCCAACGAAGGTTTTTTTACCTTATATGCCAGTAAACGCGCCCGTGAAGTTATCGCCATCGAACCGCAGAAGCGTGCGGCAGACTGTATCCGTAATAACCTGAAACTTAACGGCATAACAAATGCCAACATCCATGAATTTGCGCTTGGCAAGACAGAAGAGCTGCGTGATTTTCACTTGGCCAACGACACCAATACCGGCTCGTCGGGTTTTGTGAATATGGTGCGATATAATATTCCAGTAGAAAAAATTGAAGTAAAGACGCTGGATGCATTGATGGAGAGGCTCGGTTGGCCAAGCATCGATTTGGCCAAGGTAGATATTGAAGGTGCAGAGTATGAGTTGCTGCTTGGGGCTGCCCAAACCTTGCGCAAAGGCCTCATCAAAAATATTGCCATTGAGCTGCATCCAAAGCAATTGTCGATGCAGGGCTATTCTTCAGAACACGTGCTTAATTTATTGAGAGACAACGCTTATCATATTGATAGGAGCGCACCAACTTTGGTCTATGCCCGAGACTTGGCAAGCCAGGAAAGTTAAATCAAGGGAATTGATAAAATGGCAACTGTGCGACATTACGAAACAAGAAAGCGCATTCTGGTGACCGGTGGCGCAGGCTTTTTAGGGTCGCATCTGTGCGACCGATTACTCGAACGTGGAGACGAAGTAGTATGCGCCGATAATTTATTCACCGGTAGCAAACGCAATATCGAACACCTGCATACCAATCCGCGGTTTGAATTCGTTCGCCATGATGTGACTTTTCCACTCTATCTTGAAGTTGATGAAATTTACAATCTCGCCTGCCCGGCATCGCCCGTGCACTACCAGCACGACCCGGTGCAAACCACCAAAACTTCGGTGCATGGTGCTATCAATATGCTTGGCCTTGCCAAGCGTTTGAAATGTAAAATTTTTCAAGCCTCCACTAGTGAAGTTTATGGCGATCCGGCCGTGCATCCACAAACCGAAGGCTATTGGGGCAATGTAAATCCTATTGGCATTCGTTCTTGCTACGACGAAGGTAAGCGTTGCGCCGAAACATTATTCTTTGACTACCACCGTCAGCATGGCTTGGATATTAAAGTGGCTCGTATTTTTAATACCTATGGGCCACGCATGCATCCTAATGACGGCCGTGTAGTTTCAAACTTTATTGTTCAAGCCCTGCAAGGTAAACCGATCACGATTTTTGGTGAAGGTCAGCAAACCCGATCATTTTGTTATGTCGATGATTTAGTCGAAGGCTTCCTGCGTTTCATGAACACCGAACCCGGCTTCACGGGGCCGGTAAATTTAGGTAACCCCGGTGAATTTACCATTCGGCAATTGGCCGAAAAAGTTATCGAACTGACCGGCTCGAAATCACAATTGGAGTTCAAGCCGCTGCCCTCCGATGATCCATTGCAACGCAAGCCGGATATTAGTCTGGCGCAAAGCAAATTGAACTGGACGCCCGCCGTGCAGTTGGAAGCGGGCCTAAATAAAACCATCGCTTACTTTGACCAGCTGCTCAACGGAAATGCTTAAATGAATTTTTCGCATCAGGCAGAAACTCGCCCGTATTTTTCTATTTGTATTCCGCAGTACTCGCGCGTCAAACACTTGATCCATGCGCTAAACGAATTGCAGTATTCATCATTTAAAAATTTTGAAGTATGTATTTCGGACGATGTGTCGCCACAGCATGACTACGACGAACTCGAAGAATGGCTAAAACAATCCAGCCTGAATTACAACTTGCGCAGACGTGAAAGCTCGGGCCGCTATGACAAGAATCTGCGCAGCTCATTAAGCCTTGCAAAAGGTGATTATCTTGTATTGATGGGTAATGATGACTGCTTTGAAAACCATGACTCGTTAATACAGCTCAAGCAAAAACTCGAACAGAGCAATGAACCTGACATATTAATTCCCAATTACCAAGGCTTCTCTGACAAACAAATCGTCAAGCGTGTGAATGTTGAACGCCTGTATGAAGGCGGCGTGGAAAGTGCGAAAGCACTGTACCGTTCTTTTGCATTTGTTTCGGGATTAATATTCAAACGCAGTATTTTTGAAACCTACGATTCTGATCGTTGGGATGGAACCGAAATGTACCAAATGGGTGTTGGCTGCGCGGCCATACTCGATGGCGCTCGTACTTTGACAATACTTGACCCGATCATCAAGAAAGATATTTTGATTGCCAATCAGAGTGTTGATTCTTATCAGAACCGCCCACCGAAAGACGGGGCTTGGAGCGCACCGATTGAAACAACGCTGACTTCACTCACGGTCGTCATTGCAAAATCATTTGAAGCCAGTAAGACAATCGCCGCCCAAGACAGGCATGCAGGCTGGCTCCGCTGTGTCAAAGGCCTCTATCTTTTTACCTTTCCTTATTGGATTTATAACTTTAAATCAGTGTTTGATTTCAAGACAGCGTATCGCCTATTTCGTACCCTGAGTCCTGGCGCCATTGCAAGAAAGAACAAGCATGAAAATCCTGCCAGTTTTTTGACAGGCCTGTATTATTTTTTAGTGGGCAGCACCATTCTACTAGTGCCTGGTAAAGTGTTTGAGTGGTTACAGCCTCTAGCTTATCGTTTTGCGAAATCAGGAAAGTAACTTATGCATGTCGTACTGGTAGCTGATTTTCATCCAGAAAGATTAGGCGCTTCATGGAGCCGGGCTTTTGTAGCCAATGGCGTTAAAGTCAGTCAATTCGATGTTCGCGAAAAACTGGGTCTGCTCGGGTTTGTCTTGAAAAACCGGATTGCACATCGACTAACAATTAATAATTATGCTATTCGCTCATGGTCGGCGCGGGCATACAACCAAGCCGTTATTGATTTTGTGCTTGCAAGCAAACCCGATGCGGTCATTTTTCACAACGGAGATTTTGTCTTTCCGGACACCGTTAAAAATTTGCAATCGGCAGGCATACGCTGCGTGCTGTATCACGCCGACAACCCGCTGCCTCCGCATTATGCCAATCGCCCTGAAACTTTGCCGGTGGCAAGGCTGATGGATAAATATTATGTTTGGAGTGAAAAGCTTGTCCTCGAGCTGAAAAAAAATGGCGTAGCCAATGCCAGCTTTATGCCGTTTGCCTGGGATGAAGAAGTTTTCCCTTATCAGCCTGTCACTGAGCAAATTTGGCCGGGCGTATTATTTGTTGGTGGCTGGGACGCAGAGCGCGAAGCATTTCTGGATAAAGTGGCGGAACACTTTCCATTAAAAATTTATGGACCAAACTATTGGGGCGAGCGAACACAAGCCGATAGTCTCGCTCGAAAAAGCTGGATGGGCTCTGACCTGCGCGGTGCCGAAGCGGCCAAAATGATTCGCCAGTCAGATATCTGCCTGAATATATTACGCACCCAGCATGTCATTAACGGCGAACCCGATGGCTTGATTATGCGTCATTTTGAAGTGCCTGGCGCCGGTGGATTTTTATTGTCCACCCGCAGCGGCGGTGCAACACGATTATTTCCTGAAGGTGAAACCGCAGAATACTTTGCCAATCCGGAAGAATGTTTAAATAAAATAAAACAGTACTTGGCTAGCCCTGATAAACGAGGCAAAATTACATCACAAGCCCATGAAAGCGTAGCGGCAAGTCATACTTATACTCACCGCATTGCCGAGTTGGTGCAATGGCTAAAATCAACCAATACCAATGAATTGAGTAAGTCTTGAAATCGATTGAATCCAGAGCTGATCTAGCCATCAATGGCGCTGCACCGGCGTTCGATGAAGCCCTGCATGTCGGGCGGCCCAATATTGGTAACCGCGAGCTGTTTTTAAAATTGACCGGTGAAATGCTGGACCGTCGCTGGTTAAGCAATAACGGTCCGCTAGTGCAAGAGCTGGAACAAAAGATTGCAAAATATTTAGGCGTAAAGCATTGCGTTGCCATGTGTAACGGCACCATTGCATTGGAAATTGCCATTCGTGCATTGGGTTTGACTGGCGAAGTCATTATTCCTTCCTATACTTTTATCGCAACGGCACATGCACTCGATTGGCAGGGCATTACGCCAGTCTTTGCAGACATTGATCCACAAACTCATAATCTTGATCCTGTTTCAGTTCGTAAAATGATTACGCCGAAAACCAGCGGAATTATTGGCGTGCATTTATGGGGTCGCGGTTCGCCTGTCGACGAGTTACAGGCCATTGCCGATGAGCATAAATTACAGCTAATGTATGATGCCGCGCATGGCTTTGGCTGCTCGCATGAAGGCAAAATGATCGGTAATTTTGGTCGTGCCGAAGTATTAAGTTTCCACGCTACCAAGTTCTACAATACCTTTGAAGGCGGTGCCGTAGTTACCAATGATGACGAGCTCGCAAACACCATGCGTTTAATGCGAAATTTTGGGTTTGCCGGATTCGATAATGTTATTCATCCCGGCACTAATGGAAAAATGGTTGAAGTTTGTGCAGCCATGGGGCTCGCCAATCTTGAGTATATCGATACCGTTATTGAAGCTAACCGCAATAATTATCACGCCTATAAAAAAGTACTGGCGAATCTGCCCGGCATTCATTTAATGCCCTATGATGAAAACGAAAAAAATAATTACCAATATGTCATTTTAGAGGTTGATGAAAGTTGCGCTGCAACTCGCGATGAAATTGTGGCGGCGCTACAGGCAGAAAATATTTTGGCGCGAAAATATTTCTGGCCAAGCTGTCATCGCATGAAGCCGTATCGAGATCTTTATCCCGACGCCGGCAAACACCTGACTTTTAGTGAAAAGGTATCCGACCGAGTAATTGTGCTGCCGACCGGCACCACCTTGCCTGAGTTGGCGATTGAAACCATAAGTAAAGTAATTGAATGCTTGATAGCAACGAGCAATAAATGAATAACAACCGTTTCTCGCTACTGCCGCCAGATTTTAAAACGCTTTATGTTTTTGGTGCGGGCGGGCACGGCCGTGAAATAGCCTGGTTGGCGAATCAGACTTTTGGCGGCATGATCAAGATTATTCATCTGGTAGATCAAGAGATATATTTACAAGACAGCGTAAATGGAAATCCAGTAAAACTATTGGCTGATATTCAGGTAGAAAAAACGGATCGATTTATATTGGCGATGGGTGATATAGCGACAAGAAAATTAGCAGTCGACATCTGCACGCAAAAGGGATTGATTCCGGTTACTTTGGTGCACCCACGTGTGGAAATGCCAGAGCGAATTGATATTGGGCTAGGGTCGGTACTCTGCGTCGGCTGCATTCTTACTACCAATATCAGCATTGGCCAGCATGTGCATATTAATATTGGCAGCACCATTAGCCACGATGTTCGCATCGGCGATTTTTCAACTATTTCACCGGGCGCGCATATTTCTGGCCATGTGCATATTGGTCGAGATGTGTTTATCGGTACTGGCGCCAATATTATTAATGGCAAAGCTGATCAACCATTAATTATTGGCGATGGCGCTATTGTTGCGGCAGGGGCCTGCGTTATTCGTTCGGTTACACCCGGCACCATGGTCGCTGGTGTGCCTGCGGTTCAAAAAAGTTCAGCGCCAATATGAAGCAGAAAGCGCTCACCGCCACTCTTTGGAGCGGTGCTGACTTTTTTATTCGACAAGGCCTACAGTTTATTGTTTCGATAATTCTTGCGCGTATTCTTAGCCCTGAAGAATTTGGCACGATCGCTCTGCTTTTCCTGTTTACTGGTATTGCATCGGCGCTGGTAGATAGCGGTTTTTCAGCGGCACTCATTCAGAAAAAAGAAACCACGCAGCTAGATGAATCTACTGTCTTTTGGTTTACCTTTATCATGAGTGTACTGATGGCACTGGCACTTTGTCTGGCGGCGCCAGCGATAGCCAATTTTTATTCAATGCCTGTGCTCGTGCCATTAACTATGCTAATGGCCTTGAATATTGTGATAACCGCCTTGGGCGTTGTGCATGCCACGTTGCTGACCAAACAACTGGATTTTAAAACGCAATTAAAGATTGGCGCCTACGCTTCATTCTTGTCCGGTTTGTTGGCGGTGGCAATGGCCTTGAAAGGTTACGGTATCTGGGCGCTCGCAGCGCAAGTGGTGCTCGCATCCATCATCACCACGGTTTTGCTTTGGTTTTACAAGCCTTGGCGACCGTCATTTGCCTTTAGTAAGCATTCGGCAGCAACTCAGTTTTCCTATGGCGGATATCTACTGGCCGCAACGTTGATTGATATCATTTATACCCGTGGCTATAGCCTGTTGATTGGTAAATTTTATGGTGTGCGCGAACTAGGTTTTTATTCGCGCGCAGAAGGCATTAAACAATTGCCCGTGAGCGGGCTCTCGAGTGTGATGTCGCGAGTGGCATTTCCTTTGTTTTCTGCCGCCGCCGCCGACAAGGTTTTATTGAAACGAGGCGTACAGTTTTCTTTGCGTGGAATGATGTTAATCAATATTCCGATGATGATTGGTCTGGCAGCGGTTGCTGAACCATTGGTCTTGGTATTGATTGGTAAACAATGGCTACCCGCAGTGCCGGTGTTACAGGTACTTTGCATTGGCGGAATTTTCTGGCCATTGCATGTGATTAACTTGAATGTGTTGACGGCGCAAGGTTATTCGAAAATCTTTTTCCGGCTTGAGTTTTTCAAAAAAGCACTAGGCATTGGCTTTCTATTAATGGGCACTTATTACGGCGTGCTGGGGATCGCCTGGAGCCAGGTCGCTTACGGAGCTTTTGCTTTTTTTATTAATGCGCATTACACCAAGAAACATTTGAACTATGGCGCGGTGGCACAGATGCATGACTTTATGCCGACATTAATGATCTCGATTCCGATGGGAATACTAGTATTCTGGCTCGACGGCCTGCTTTCATCAGGACCATTATTGAAATTAATAATGCTGGTATTAATAGGCGTCATTTTTTTCTGTATGGCGGCATGGGGCTGTCGCTTGAAAGCCTTGCATGACGCCATGGGCTTGTTAAGACGGACGCCGACGACAACAGATAAAGACAGTTCTTTAGTGACTCCATAATGAGTGCCTGCCAATTATTAGAATATCTTTTAGACTATGGCATTCGTGTTGGAGGATGCATTTAGCATGTGCGGTATTGCAGGCAGTTTTTCTTATCATCCAGCAGCCTCCAGAATCAATATTCCGGAGTTGATAGCGATACGTGATGCGATGGCAGCGCGCGGGCCCGATGGCGCGGGTCTTTGGCAGAATGACTCTGGTCGTATTGCATTGGCACATCGACGCTTGGCGATTATTGATTTAAATACCGAAGCCGACCAGCCCATGGTGTCGGCAAATAATCGTTTCCACATAGTGTTTAATGGTGAGATTTATAATTACCGTGAACTAAGACAGTCGCTCGAACAAAGCGGTTTTCGTTTTCGCACGCATTCCGACACTGAAGTGTTGCTCGAATTATTCGCGCAGCAGGGCGCAGCCATGTTTTCTCGCTTACGCGGTATGTTCGCGCTGGCAATATGGGATAGTGAAAAAAATCAGCTAGCACTCGCCCGCGATCCCTATGGCATCAAGCCACTGTATATTGCCGACGATGGCTGGACGCTGCGTTTTGCATCTCAGGTAAAAGCCCTGGAAACCAGCGCTGCCGTCTCGAAACAAATAGAACCAGCCGCGATTATTGGTTTCTGTTTGTGGGGTTCTGTCCCTGAGCCCTTCACTTGGCGGCAGGCCATACGCGCGGTGCCTGCGGGTTGCTATCAAATTGCCGACAGCACCGGTCTTCATGAGCCGGTGGCATATCAAACATTAGCCTCATGTTTTTCTAGGCACCAAGACTCTGCTGAAAACATACAGGCGCGAGTGCGAGCAGCATTGCAAAGTAGCGTAGCGGCGCACCAGGTGTCAGACGTGCCGGTCGGATTATTTTTATCATCAGGCATTGATTCGGCAAGCTTGCTGGCTTTAATGATGGAAGCTAGAGACACACCATTGCATGCCACCACATTGGCTTTCGATGAATTTGCCAATACCGCGGAAGACGAGGCACCGCTGGCGAGTTTGCTGGCGCAATACTACGGCGCCGAACATCAAGTGCGCAGAATAAACCGCTCTGAATTTGAACACGATTTGCCAAAAATTCTTGCCGCCATGGATCAGCCCAGTATTGACGGTATCAACAGTTGGTTTGTTTCAAAAGCCTGTCACGAACAAGGTTTGAAAGTCGCGATCTCCGGAGTGGGCGGCGATGAACTTTTTGGCGGATACCCCAGCTTTCAAGAGGTTCCGCGCTGGCAAAAATATTCCAAAATTCCTGGTAGTTTCCCTTTACTGGGAAAATCCCTGCGTCTTTTAATGACACCGCTTATGGCAAGCACCGGCATCAGCCCTAAAGCTGCCGGCATGTTGGAATTGGGTGGTAATTGGTCAGGCGCTTATTTACTTAAACGCGGCTTATTTATGCCTTGGGAATTAGCTAAATTTTTACCGCAGGATTTAATTGAATTAGGCTTTGAGCGTTTGAATTGGTCGGCACAATTAGATAAAACCTTGTCACAGTCACCTGACAATAATTATGCACGCGTGTCTTTGCTGGAATCACAAACGTATATGCGCAACCAGCTTTTGCGCGATGCCGACTGGTCATCGATGGCGCACTCGCTTGAAGTCAGAACGCCGTTGGTCGATAGTCAATTATTATCGAGCCTAGGTTCGAGCTTATCAGCCCGTGGTGGTAATAATAAAAAATTGATGGCGCTTGCTCCAGCAAAACCATTGCCAGATGTTATTACCCAACGTAAGAAAACCGGATTCGTAACGCCTATTGGTCAATGGCTGCAAAATAATACGGAACTTGATGGCTGGAAGCGGCACCCGTGGTTATCGCATCCCGCACAGCATTGGTCTCGCCGTTATGCCGCTGCGCTACTAGCGCGCGAAGGTGTACTTTAATGCGTGTGTTGGCCTTGCTGCCCAATGCCTATGATGATGGCGGCGGTATTGCGCAATACAATCGGGATTTGCTGGCAGCGCTCGCCTTGGTTGCCAGCGTAAGCGAAATTCGGCTCTGTTGTTTGAGTACTGCAAGCCATAAAAATATTAGTGCGCGCTCTGCAAAAATTACTGTTGAAAAAACATGCAGATCGAAATGGCGCTTTAGTCTGGCTGCGATAGCCGAAATAAAACGCTTTAAACCCGATGTTATTTTTTGTGGTCACTTGGGCCTGTTGAAACTGCTGGCATGGCTGCCAAATCAAAAAAAATGGAAGCTCTGGCTGCAGCTGCACGGTATTGAAGCCTGGCCGGTGGCCAATAAAAAAATTCGTCGTATTGCTTCTACTGCGTGGCTGGTAACCTGTGTTAGTCGCTTTACCAGAACAAAAGCACTTGCTTGGCTAGCCCTGGAGCCAGAGCGTATCAAGGTATTGCCCAATACTGTCAATGAAAATTTTTATCCGGGAAATAGCCGGTATAAATCAGACGAATTTTCCGGAAAAAAAATATTATTGACCGTTGGGCGTTTGTCTTCAGCGGAACGGTACAAAGGACAAGACAAGATTATTGCTGCCTTGCCCGAGATTTTGCAAAAGCACCCCGACATTATGTATTTGATTGCCGGCACTGGCAATGATGAAATTAGGCTGCGTAATCTGGTCCAATTAAATAATGTCGAAGCGCAGGTAAAGTTTTTAGGGCACGTAAGCAATGCCGAACTGCCAGATTTATATCGACGAGCCAATTTATATGTCATGCCAAGTACAGGTGAAGGTTTTGGCATCGCCTATCTTGAAGCTATGGCCTGCGGCACACCTGCCCTGGGTTTGAATGTGGATGGCAGCATTGACCCACTTGGCGATGGCGAATTGGGACTGTGTTTGGATATTCATCATTCGCTGGCGCGTGCCATTATTGAAGTGCTTGATGCACCTCGAGATAAATTGGCTTTAAGCGCGACGGTTAAAAATCGTTTCGGCCGCGCGGTGTTTAATCAGCATATTGCCAAATTATTGGTGTCGGCAAGCGCGCCTGCGGCAGATAAGCCATGAGCAAGCAAGAGAGCAGCAGCGATATTCAAAAGGCGATTGACGTCAGCTTTCTGATGACCACTTACAACTTTGCCCCTTATATAGCAGAGGCTGTGAATAGTTTGCTGGCTTTGGACACCAGGCTTTCGTATGAAATTATTGTGTTAGATGATGCTTCTACCGACAACACTTGGTCGATTCTTTCCAGTATTTCCGATTCACGATTAAAAATAATCCGGCATGAAAAAAATCAAGGTGTGGACATTGCAATCAATACTTTATTTTCACAAGCAAAGGGACGCTATATTGCACGGGTCGATGGTGATGATCGTTGGCGATCAAATTTTTTAACTGCCACCATGGCATTGTTTGAATCAGACGATAGCATTGGCTTGGTTTATGGGGATGTCGCCATCATCAATGAACATGGCGATATTACTTCTGCTAAAGCCAACTTGAATCGCCCCGAGCTGGCGACTGTAGGCAATGAGCTACTGCCCTTGCTGGAAACCAGCTATATCTGTGCACCAGCAGTGATTGCAAAACGAGAGGCATGGCAATCGGTTTTGCCATGGATAACTATAATGGGCCCGGGTGATTGGCTTGGGCACTTGAAAATGGCGAATGCGGGCTGGTTATTTGCACACGTTGACAGCGTCATCGCAGATTACCGTCTGCATGCTCAGGGCATGCATATTACTTATATGCAAAGCACCATGGGCGAACAAAGTGTCGATAAAATATTATATGAAATGTTTAGCCGTATTGATAATAAAGTCACGCCACAACAGGCCAGACATATTCGCGCACGCCATCATCAGCGTCTGGCTTTCAGTTATATCAGTCAGAAGCGCTACCCCGATGCTCGACGACTATTATGGGCGGCAGTGAAAAAACGCCCCGCCATGCTATTAGAAAAATCGGTGGCCTGGCAACTATTGGCGTTGTCTTTTGGCTACTCGAATTATCTTCGATTAAAAAAAGTATTTCGTAGGGATTCACTGCAATGAGTTTGCGAATACTGCATGTGCTGTTTGGTTACTATCCCGACCCCATCGGCGGTACCGAAGTGTATGTTGAAGCCTTGGCGCGCTATCAAAACGAATCTGGCTTGCAGGTAACTATAGCTGCGCCTGGCGAGCAAGATGCTCATTATCAGCATAATGGACTTGAGGTTTTTCGTTTCGAGTTAAACCCGGTAAAAGATCTGAATGATCTTTATGGTGAAGGCGATCTGCGCGGCGCTGCATCACTTGAGCAAATAGCAAAAAATTGTAAAGCCGATGTTGTACATTTTCATGCCTTCACTCGCGGCATTTCATTATCGGCAGCAAAAAAAGTGCGTGCCAATGGCGCTGCCTTGGTAATTACTTATCACACGCCAACGGTGTCCTGTGCGCGTGGCACTATGATGCGTTGGGGTGCAACGCCATGCAGTGGTATTTTGGCTTCAGAGCCATGCACTGCCTGCGCATTAAATAGCAAAGGAATGTCAGTTCCAATCGCCAGCGCATTGGGTCGAATGCCAAAGGCAATTAGCGATAGCGCCAAGTATCTACCGGCGGCCTCTTTGACAACAGCACTACGAATGCCGGCATTAATAAAACTGCGCGAGAATGCATGCTTAGAGCTATTTGAGTTAGCCGACCATTGGGTAGGGGTTTGCGATTGGGTCTGCAATGTATTACGAAGTAATGGCATTGAAGACAATCGCTTGACACTGTCGCGCCAAGGCGTGTCGAGAAGATCGCCAGAACGAAAATTAAAAGTTCGCGATGATGCAAAAACACTGCGCCTTGTCATGCTGGGCCGTATAGATTCCGCCAAAGGCTGGCATATTATTTTGGATGCATTAAGACAAATGCCCGAGCTGCTGATCGACATTGATGCCTATGCGGTAAACCAGGATGAAGGCTCGGAATATGCAAATCAATTAAAACAAATGGCGGCGAAAGAATCGCGTTTCCATTGGTGCGAGCCTTTGGCAAGCGAACACATGCTAAGTCGCTTGTCTGACTACGATGCGCTGTTGGTGCCATCACAATGGTTGGAAACCGGACCGCTGGTAGTACTGGAAGCCTTTGAAGCAGGCCTGCCAGTGATCGGCAGTAATTTGGGCGGCATTGCAGAATTAGTGCACCATGATCACACCGGGTTTTTAGTATCGCCCTACAACGAGGTTGGCGAATGGGCCACGGCCTTGGCGGCTATTGTCGATGATCGAAATGCATTAGCCAGCTGGACGCATAGCATCTCGCACCCACGAGGTATGTTGGAAGCCTGCCAAGATATGGCGGTCGTTTATCAACGCGCCATTGAGCACCGCGCAGGGAATAATTAAAGTATGTGTAAAATTCTTTTTATTCAATTTAGTAATTCTGCTGCGTATCCTCCGATCCAGAATGCTGTGAATCTGTGTTTACGCGATGGCCATGAAGTCAATATTTTGTGCGTTGAAGCGGAAGGTGCAGAATCATTGCGATTCCCGGAAAATATTGAAAAAATTACCCAAAGGCTATCGCGCTCAAGCGGTCGTCTTGGGCTTATGCTGTTATTCATTAAATTTTGTAGCCTGGTTTTTTGGAAAGTGTTATTGAGCCCAAAGCAATGGCTATATGCCTCTGAACCGATGGCAGCACCCGCTGCGTATTACGCAAAAAAAATCATCGGCTGCAAAGTGATTTACCACGAACACGATGCGCCGCCAGCACCGACGAACCGATTTCAGCGTTTTGTTAATCATGCGCGATTAAACTTGGCAAGCAAGGCAGACGCCATCGCCGTACCCAATGCTGATCGGCTTCGTTTGTATTTGGCCGAGGCCGGTTGCAGTGATCGAAAAAATGCATTTACGGTGTGGAATTGTCCTTTGATCGAAGAAGTGCTGAGTGAATCAGAACTAAAGGCTGTCGTTTTTCATCAAGATTTGAAACTATATTTTCATGGCTCCATCGGGCCTAGTTTGCTGCCATTAGGTTTACTGGCAGCACTAAGAAAACTGCCTACCAAAGTGACCCTAAGCATTGCCGGCTATTCCACCGATGGCGGCATTTATTTGCAGCGTCTCTTAGATGAAGCACAGCGGCTCGGTGTATCCTCGCGTGTTTTTTATCTAGGCGTTTTTAGTCGAGAAGCATTGCTCCCGCTATGCGCCCAGCACGATGTGGGGATTTGTTTCTATGATCAGAACCCGGCTTTCATCAATCATCATTTCATGGCTGGCGCGTCCAATAAGCCATTTGATTATCTGTCACAGGGGCTTTCTTTATTAATCTCCGATACCTCAGAACAACGCGCATTTTTTAGCGTGCTCGAAACCAGCAGATTTTGTGACAGCCAATCAGCGGACAGCATTGCTGCGGCCTTGAATCAGATATTAGAAGATGGCTTGCACAGAGAAAAGTCTAAGGCACAGGGGCCGCGCCAGATCAAACAGCACTGGAATTACGCTGTCCAATTCAAGCCAGTACTTGAATTATTAGGGCAATAGCGGCACTTCGCACAGACGTGAAAGCAGGTTCTGGTTTAGAATTCACCCATGATTTTAAGGCCTTATCAATGACTCCACTGCGTATCGCTATCGTGGTGCCCGGCAGGCTGCACGCCTTTGAGCTGGCAGCCGCCTTGCAAAGGCAGGGGCACGAGGTATTTGTCTATTCAAACTATCCCGTTTCCGAGGGAATTAAATTCGGTTTAAATGCCAAAACGTTTCGTGGCAATGTACTTAATCGTGTAGTGCTGCGCTTATGGTTGAATGTGTTTGGTAGTTCGCGTTTTCAATCAATGCGGGATCGAATTGTCTGTAATTGGTTTGATCGCTGGGCTTTGCGAAAAATAAAAAAAGACTTACCATTTGATGTGATCCATATTTTCAGTGGTGTCGCTTTAAACATACTTTGCTATGCAAAAGACCATAAAATTTTTAATCAATTAATACGTGGCTCAGCACATATTGAAACACAAACCGCGTTACTGATATCGGAAGCAAAACGATCTGGTGGTTCGGTTGACATTCCAAGTAACTGGATGCGCCGACGTGAAAAAGCAGAATATGAGCTGGCAGATAAAATAGTAGTGTTATCACAATTTTCTTTGAAGTCATTTATTGAACAAGAGGGGCGCCAATTCCTTAAAAAGATCGATGTTCAACCTCTAGGTACCGATAAATTAATGTTTGAGCCTGAACCTTCAGTCATAGAATATCGAATACAACGAGTATTAAGTGGGAAAAAACTCAAGGTGCTAATGGCTGGGGGTTTGTCGGCACAAAAAGGCGCTGCAGATTTTATCGAGGCTGCAGCTTGTTTGGCTGATGAAATGGAATTTAGTTTTGTTGGTAGTGCAGAAAGCGAATGGCAGGCGCGTTGTCGTGAAAAAGCACCAAAACTAAAATTAATAGCCCGTGTGCCACAGCAGCAGTTGCCACTAATCTATGCCGAGCATGATATTTTTTACTTCCCGACCATACAAGACGGCTTTGCAGCAGTCATCGCTCAGGCACTGGCCTCAGGTCTCTGTGTTATTGCTTCAGAAAACTCGGCAGCACCAGATTTTTTAGATGATGGGAACAATGGTTTTGTGGTCCCGGCCCAGCAGTCTGAATATTCGATTGATTTAATGCGAAAGCTCAATAACGAACGTGAAAATCTCGCACAAATTATCAAGGTAGCGGCTGCTGCGGTAAAATCACGTAGTTGGGACGATGCCGCGACAGATTTCGCCGAACACGTGTGTCAATATAAAGGTTTTTAAGTGAATTCGATAACATCGTCATTATTGATTTGGATTTTGGCAATACTCATTCAATGCGTGTGGGTTAGAAAACGTGACTTCCAGTCAATTGGCCTGCCGCTCGGCTACATGCTAAGCATGGCCTTGATCCACGTTACGGGCGCCATGCTGTATATCGATAATATTTATTCCCTTTATGAAGTAAGTTGGGTTGAAGACGGGTTTTATCTTTCTGCCCTGGGAGCGCTGGGTTTTTCGCTTGGCGCGACTATTTCGCAATGGCGCACGCATAAGTCATCAAGTTTTATTGCTTTTAACAAAGAGTCTGCGCAACCTGCGATGCGCATGCTGAGGCCATTGCCGTTGTTGCTATTTGGCATAGGTTATTGGCTTTTCATACTACCTATTATCAGTAGAGTTCCGTCAGGTGCGGCGTTGTCAGCCGGTTTTGTTTCGCTAATTCCGGCTGCCGTATTCCTGGGCATATTCAAAGCGCAATTAGCTAAAAATCGCACACTCATGTTTGTTTGGCTAATCATGTTGCTAATGGTGCCGGTATTTACAGTGGCGAGCTCGGGCTTTTTGGGCTTTGGCGTTACCATGATGACGATTGTGGTGTGCGCGCTATTGATTGTGATAAAACCTTGGCGGCGTTGGCTTTTGCTATCACCCTTGGCGCTTTTCCTCGGCTTGAGTGTTTACGTCAGCTATATGATTAGCCGGGATGATATTCGCGAGACCGTCTGGGCGACGCCTACATTGTCGGAGCGCATTTCGACAATAACCAATACCTATGAAAAGGCCGAATGGTTTGATCCGTCTGATATGTCGCAACGTAAAATTATTGACGGTCGTCTTAACCAAAACGTATTTGTTGGTCAGGTAAAACAAAGGGTCGAATCCGGGGTCGTTCAAATCGTGAACGGTGAAACCATCGTGGCCGGAATTTCTGCTTTTGTGCCACGCATATTCTGGCCCGATAAACCGCCCGTCGCAGGTAGTGGCGATTTAGTGTCCCGATTCACTGGTACCAAATTTGCTGAAGGCACCAGTGTCGGCATTGGTCAGGTGCTGGAGTTCTACATCAACTTTGGTGTTATGGGTATGGTTATTTGTTTTTTTGTATTCGGCGCTCTGCTTGGTTGGGTCGATACCAAGGCAGCAAACGCACTTAGGAATTTACAGTGGCGGCGGTTCTGCATTTTCTTGTTGGCTGGTATCGGCATGGTACAGCCTATTGGTAGCTTCACTGAAATATTGACTAGTCCTATCTCGGGTGTGATTGCCGCTGTTGCCGTTGCACAATTAGTAATGGGTCGCCGCTGGATTACTCTTAACCTGAAGCGAAGACAATAAGATGCGAGTGCTGCATGTTATTCCATCGGTAGCGCTTGCACATGGCGGCCCCAGTCAGGCGATCAGCATGTTTGAACAAGCATGTCGCAAACAGGGAATTGGAATAGAAACCATTACTACCGACGATGACGGGCCAGGGCGACACAAAGATATTGCCGAAACTGGGATTGCTGAAAATAATACTGCAGCTCGGCATTACTTCAGAAAAAATTTTGATTTTTACAAAGTGTCATTTTCTTTGGCTTTGTGGCTTTGGAAAAATAGTAGTCGCTACGACATCATCCATATTCACGCGCTTTTTTCCTTTACCAGCACGGCAGCAACGATTATTGCGCGATTAAAAAAAGTGCCTTACATCATTCGCCCGCTAGGTACCTTGAATCATTATGGTCGGCAGCAGCGACGGCCTTGGCTAAAAATGCTTTCTATCAAGTTTCTTGAAGGCCCGGCAATACGTCATGCCGCAGCCATGCACTTCACAAGCGTAGCCGAGCAGCAAGAAGTGGAAAGCCTCGGCATTCCAATGCAATCGTGTGTATTGCCACTGGCGCTCAATCCCATCGAGATCAAACACAGCCAGGCTTTGACTAATAAATTCCCGATACTAGTGAATCAACCGTATATATTATTTATGTCACGGCTAGACCCCAAGAAAAATATTGAAGGTTTATTGCAGGCCTTCATAAAGGTTCAAGCCACAATGCCCAATAAAATGAAATGCGTTATTGCCGGTGATGGCTCGCCAATGTATGTCGCATCATTAAAAAAGTACTCGGAAGAAAATGCTATCGCCGAACATATTGTCTGGACCGGTCACCTTCAGGCCGATGAAAAAAATGCTGCATTGGCAGACGCAATGATGTTTGTATTACCGTCATATTCCGAGAATTTTGGCATTGCGGCAGCGGAGGCATTGTCAGCTGGCTTGCCCTGCGTACTGAGCCATGGCGTAGCGTTGGCGGCAGAGGCAGAGGCAGCTGGCGCGGCAATCATGGTAAGTATTGAGGCTTCCAATATTGCGGTTGCGATCTTGAAATTAATTCAGGACACGCCTTTACGAAATCAAATGGGCGCGCGGGCAAAAGCCTTTGCCGATAGCCAATATTCCATGCTCGCGATGGGACAAGGATTGCAAAAGCTTTATGATGGCGTCATCCATAAAAACAGTGGCAGAGCGATGCAATGAGCAATATTTTAGTCACCGGTGGCGCGGGTTATATTGGCAGTCATGCTTGCAAGGCTTTGTCCGCCGCTGGCTTTACGCCGGTGACTTTCGATAATCTTGTTTATGGCCACCGCGAAGCGGTGCGTTGGGGCCCGCTAGTAGTTGCAGATTTACTTGACCCAACTGCTATAGCCAAAGTATTGCAAGAGTTTCAACCGCTCGCCGTGATGCATTTTGCGGCCTATGCCTATGTTGGCGAGTCCGTCGAAAACCCCGGCAAGTATTATCGCAATAATGTAGTGGGCTCGCTTAATTTACTTGAAGCGATGCGAGACGCTGGCAACGATAAAATTATTTTTTCCAGTACTTGTGCGACCTATGGTGTACCCCAGTCCGGTTTAATTTCAGAAACTCATGCTCAAAATCCGATCAATCCCTACGGTACTTCCAAACTGATGATCGAACAAATGTTGCGTGATTTTGATCATGCCCACCAGTTGCGCTCTATCTGCCTTCGTTATTTCAATGCCGCTGGTGCTGATGTCAATGGCGAAATTGGTGAAAATCATGATCCAGAAACCCATTTGATTCCACTGGTATTGGACGCCGCAGCGGGTTTGCGCGAAAGCATTACGGTCTACGGCAATGATTACGCCACGCCAGACGGCAGTTGTATTCGTGATTATGTGCATGTGTCCGATCTTGCTGATGCCCATGTGCTCGCATTGCAGACATTACTCAAGGGTGCAGCTAGCGCTGTTTATAATCTGGGAAACGGACAGGGCTATTCGGTGCAAGAAGTTATTACAACAGCGCAAGCGGTAACCGGTAAAAACATTCCCGTCACATTGGGTGCCCGCCGCATGGGCGACCCGCCGCGTTTGGTCGGCGATGCAGCACTTATAAAACAAACACTTGGCTGGTCACCCCGTTATGCAAATTTGTCCGATATTATCGGCAGTGCATGGCGATGGCATCAGCGTCATGGCAAGAGTATTTGAGCAATGGTGTTGACTACTTCAATTCCCGTTAGCGTGATGATATTTACATTGAACGAGCAGGTGCATCTGCCCAGTTGTCTGGAAGCACTGCGTTGGTGCGACGACGTGATTATTGTAGATTCTTTTAGTAGTGATAATACGCAGTCACTCTGTGAGCAAAGTGGCGCCCGTTTTTATCAGAATAAATTTACCGGCTTTGGCAATCAACGCAACTGGGCCTTGGACAATACGGCTCCCAAGCACGCCTGGATTTTGATTTTGGATGCCGATGAACGGGTAACACCAGCGCTTGTTGACGAGATGGCAGCCATCGCACAACTCGATCCGCAAAATATTGGTGCTTATCAATTACGCCGCCGTTTTTATATGTGGGGCCGCTGGCTGCGCTACAGCAGTCTTTACCCTACCTGGGTGGTGCGTTTCATTCGGCACGGGCGAGTACGCTATGTCAATCGTGGGCATGCTGAAACCCAGGTAGTGCAGGGCGAGGTAAGAAATCTTGATAACGATTTGATTGATGAAAATTTGAAAGGCATCGATGAATGGTTTGATCGGCAAAATCGCTATGCCAGTAAAGAAGTCGAATTCGAACTCGACCAGGAAAAAAACGGATTGCGGCTATCAGAAATTTTTTCTTCCGAGGCTTTAATCAGTCGTGCTGCACTTAAACGCCTGGCAGGAAAAATGCCAGCACGTGGCCTGGTATATTTTTTGTATAGTTATTTTTTTCGATTGGGTATATTGGACGGCAAGCCGGGCTTTGTTTTTTGCCTGATGAAAGCACTTTATCAAAGCCAGATAGCTATCAAGAAATTTGATGCGAGCATCAATAAAAAAAGCAATATGCAGTGATGAGTAAAAAATGAAAATAATAAAAAATCTATCAAGACGTTCGTTCCACAAAATTCAAAATATCTTGTCCCGCTCACGGTTTCTTTCCCGGTGCTATTTGCAGTTCTCGGGCAGCATGATCAGGCTTGTCGGAGAAAACTATTTCACTAAAAGAATCATCAACCAGGTCAGTCATACTGCCTGGCCCGACTTGGCATTTAGCCCTAAGACGGTAGAAGTCTGCTCAGGAGCGAGTATCAGCATAATTCCGCATGTGGGTGAATTTGATTTCCGGGCCTTGTTCTCGAAAAAAATGTCCTACGAAGAACATATTTTTGCCTGGCTATTGCCGGAAATAAAAGAATTTGATGCGGTATTCGAGATTGGCGCCAACGTGGGCGTGTATTCCGTATTTTTCTCAAAATACAGTCAGGCCAAAAATGCGAAAGCCGGTGTGCCAGTGTATTGTTTCGAGCCGTCGAAGCGGGCCTACGCCCGCTTGTTGGCAAATATTGAGTGTAATGATGCTCATTCGGTGGTGCCCATCAACTCTGCGGTGTCCGAAACTACTGGTTTTGTCACTTTTTTTGAACCGGCAGGCCATCTTACCAATGGCTCTTTGGATAAAGAATTTGCTAGCCAGTTTGCAGAAAATGTCAGCAGCACCACCGTTGCGACCCTGAGCGGGGCAGATGTATTAGAATTGGCAGGCAATTTTCATTCCATCTTGCTAAAGATAGATGTTGAGGGTGCCGAGCATCGCATTATTCAAGCTTTGGAAGCCTTCATATTGCTTAAACGTCCAACGATTATTATTGAAGTTTTAGAGGTAGTCGTTGCTGAGTTAAACAAGATTGATTTTCTTGCCCAACACTATCGTCTGTATTTAATGACGCCCGATGGTTTGATAGAAAAATCCGTTTTTCAGGCAGACTCTCATTATCGAGACTACTGCTTACTCTCGCGTAACAACACATCTATTTTAGGTAATGTTTAATGATAATTCTTGGTATTAATGCTTTTCATGGTGATTCATCGGCCTGTCTAATTCAGGATGGCAAAATTATTGCTGCCGCTGAAGAAGAGCGCTTTCGCCGAATCAAACACTGGGCAGGCTTTCCGAGCATGGCGATCGCCTATTGTTTGAAAGAAGCCGGTATCGATTTGTCGGCTGTGGATCACTTGGCCATTAATCAGGATTCGAAAGCAAATCTGGGCAAAAAACTTGCTTACACCATTATTAAACGCCCGGATTTGAGTTTTGTGTTGGACCGTATTCGTAATAAG
This sequence comes from Arenimonas sp., assembly GCA_043721835.1. Classification (GTDB taxonomy): domain Bacteria; phylum Pseudomonadota; class Gammaproteobacteria; order Xanthomonadales; family Xanthomonadaceae; genus Arenimonas. Next base: position 73,520 of record JAYSQD010000051.1, read on the forward strand.
CGTGAACGTGCTGGTGTTGCTGAACATTTGGCACAGGCTTTTCCCGATAGTATTTTTAAAGGCAAGGTGCATGCGGTTGAGCATCATATTGCGCATCTTTCATCGGCATTCCATGTCTCGCCATTTCAACATGCAGTCGTGGTGTCGGTCGATGGCTTTGGTGATTTTGCCAGTGCGGCCTGGGGCGTTGGTAAAGGCACCCAGATTGATGTTGAAGAGCGCGTTTATTTTCCACACTCACTCGGTATTTTCTATCAGGCATTAACGCAGTATTTGGGCTTTCCGCACTACGGCGACGAATATAAAGTAATGGGTTTAGCACCTTATGGTGAGCCAAAATATTTAAGCCAGATGCGCGAAATTGTAAAACTGGAAACCGATGGCAGCTTCAAACTAAATCTGGATTATTTTCGCCATCATAAAGAAAAAATCGATTACGAATGGGAAAATGGTTTGCCATCAGTCGGTATTTTATTTTCAGACAAGCTTGTTGATTTGCTCGGGCCCGTGCGCGCCACAGACCAGCCGCTTGAGCAATATCATAAAGATTTGGCGCGTTCGATACAGGCAATGTACGAAGAAGCTTTTTTCCATTTGCTAAACACGCTGCATGCCAAGCACGGCATTGATCAACTCGCGATTGCCGGTGGTTGCGGCATGAACTCGGTCGCCAACGGCAAAGTCACTTTGCATACGCCCTTTAAGGAAATTTATGTGCAATCGGCCGCTGGCGATGCTGGCGGTGCCATAGGCGCCGCCTATGCCGTATGGCATGAACTGGGCGGTGAACGCGGCCCGGTGATGGACCATGCCTATTGGGGCCCAGAGGCCAACAACGCGGAAATTGAAGCGCTTCTGGAACAACGCGCTCAAGAAATTAAGACGCAAGCTTGTACTGTTGAAAAATACACCGATGAAGCATTGCTCTGCAAAAAAGTAGCGGCCAATGTGGCCGATGGTCAAGTTATTGGCTGGTTTCAAGGTCGCATGGAGTGGGGTCCGCGAGCATTGGGCAATCGCTCGATTGTTTGTGACCCACGCCGTGCCGACATGAAAGATATTTTGAATCTGAAAATTAAACGTCGTGAATCCTTTCGACCATTCGCGCCTTCTATTTTGCGTGAGTCAGTAAGTCAGTGGTTTGAATTAGACGGCGAAGTGCCTTTTATGATGCAGGTTTATCAAATTCGTGCCGAGCAACGCAGCAAAATTCCTGCGGTTTGCCATGTCGATGGTTCCGGCCGCTTGCAAACTGTGTATGAAAAAACCAACCCGCGGTACTATCATTTGATTGAGCAGTTCAATGCACTTACCGGTGTGCCGATGGTGCTGAACACTTCGTTCAATGAAAACGAACCCGTTGTATGCACGCCACAAGAAGCATTGGATTGTTTTTTACGCACCAAGATGGATTGTCTGGTGATGGGCGATTGGGTTGTTGAACGCAGGGCGTGAAGGCTCTGCAAACCAAATAATGAATTTAGAATAATGCAAGCTGCAAAACAAAAAATAGTGATTCTTTGCGACTGGCTGCCACCCGATTTTGGTGCAGTAGGACAGTATGCTGTCGGCTTTGCAAGGTCTCTTGCTGAGCAAGGCGATGTAGTCAGCCTGTTTGGCTTCTCGTCAAAAGCCTCTAGTCAAACAAGTGAGGCTATGGGAACCGGTAGTGTTTTAACCCGTCGAATTTATCGTAGTCAATATGATCGGGGAAATTTTATCAAGCGTGCGTTTTGGACCTTTGGTGCCAATATTGCCTTGCTCTTTGCTGCGCGTCGGGAGTTTATGGCAGCCGATGAAATTCGCTTTACCGGTTCGCCGCCTTATTTAATTCATTTCGTGATGCCGCTAGCTGTTTTGTTTCGAAAGAAAACCCGTTATCGCATTACCGATTTTCATCCGGAATGTTTAATAGCCACTTATGAAAAAGTACCGTTATGGATGAAGCTCTTGCATCGATTAACACAAGCTTGGCGACGCCAAGTTAGCGTGATCGAAGTCTTGGGTGAAGACCAAAAACGACACATCATGGCGGCTGGAATTCCTGCCGACCGTGTCGAATTATTGCGAGACCCATCACCGATTAGTTTCATGGCTAATCAAATCGCTGCGGATGTGCCAGAGTTATTGCAAGGGCGAAAAATTATTTTGTATTCGGGTAATTGGGGTGTCGCCCATGACCATCTCACCTTTGTCGATGGCTTTGAAAAATTCTGCCAGAACAATCCCGACCACGCAGGCGTCTGGTTAAATGCTACCGGCGGCCGAGCGGATCAAGTGGAAGCAGCATTGAGTGAGCGTGGGTTGCCGTTTGTCCGCACTAGGCCGGTGCCGCTTGAGCAATTGCCCGCCGTATTACTTGCCGCCGACGTGCATCTCATAACACTGGTTGACCAATTTGTTGGCTACGTGCTGCCTTCGAAAGTCTATGCCTGTATTGCTTCGAATAAACCCATTTTATTTATTGGTAGCCGCGATTCTGATGTGCATCTTTTATCTGAACAGTCGCGAATTGAAAGTACCTATCAGCAAGTGTCTGTCGGTGATGCAAAACAAGTGGTTATTGCCTTGGAAACGCTATTAAACGTCGCCAAAAATACTTAGAAAAGGTATGCTGTCATGCAGCAATATCAGGAGAAATACGTGAGTAGAGTGTTAGTAATGGGCGCCGGTGGTTTTATCGGCAGCCATCTGGTTAAACGCCTAAAAGCCGAAGGCCATTGGGTGCGTGGTGTTGACCTGAAAAATCCACGCTACGCCGCTTCACCTGCGGATGAATTTCAAGTCGCTGATCTGCGGATTTACGACAATGTTGTCGCTGCACTGGACGGTGGCTTTGATGAGGTTTATCAATTAGCCGCCGATATGGGTGGCGCCGGTTTTGTATTTACCGGAGAACATGATGCCGACATCATGCATAACTCGGCACAAATTAATATTCATGTGCTCGATGTGGCCCGTAAAAATAAAATAGGCCGAATTTTTTATTCGTCATCTGCCTGCATGTATCCGGAACACAATCAACTTGATCCGGACAATCCAAAGTGCAATGAAGAATCTGCCTACCCGGCGGCACCGGATTCCGAATACGGCTGGGAAAAATTGTTTAGCGAGCGTCTGTATTTTGCCTACGCCCGCAACTATGGCATGACCGTGCGTGTTGCCCGTTACCATAATATTTTTGGTCCCGAAGGTTCCTGGCATGATGGCCGTGAAAAAGCGCCCGCTGCGCTTTGCCGGAAAGTGGCCATGACCAAAGAAGGCGACGCCATTGAAATGTGGGGCGATGGCAAACAAACCCGTTCGTTTTTGTATGTAGATGAATGTGTTGAAGCCACGCTGCGTTTAATGCGCTCGGACTTTGCCGGACCGGTGAATATTGGCTCTGAAGAAATGGTATCGATTAACCACTTTGCCGACATGATCATGAAAATTGCCGGTAAAAATGTCGGTATTAATCACGTGCCTGGCCCCACTGGTGTGCGCGGTAGAAATTCAGACAACCATTTAATTCGTGAAAAATTGGGCTGGGCACCGTCATTGCCATTAAATGAAGGCCTTGAAAAAACCTATGCCTGGATTCAGGCGCAAGTCCTTTCTGGCCAACGCGACGCAGAATAAAACCGGCAAACATCCAGGCTAGGCGGGGGCGCTATTAATATCGACCTAAAGACAGGCAATGCGATCCCTGATTATGTGAGTGCACTCTTGAACAGAGTGCGCTGGATTGCCGCGTTACTTGTGGTTTTAGGCCATGTTCGTGTTCATATTCTTGAAGCATCGGCACAGTTTGCATCGAATGCAATTGTCTGGAAGCTGTTGGTGTTTGCGAGTGGCTTTGGTCGCGGCGCCGTCATGATTTTTTTTGTCATTAGTGGTTATCTGGTAGGCGGCAGTTTATTGTCCAAGCCGATTCAAGCTCAAACTTTTAGACGTTATGCACTCGACCGACTAACCCGACTATACGTTGTGTTAGTTCCCGTATTAGTGCTTACCTGGATGTTAGCGTATTGGCAATGCCAGACCAGCCTGCAATGTTTTTGGCAACAGGAGCAATGGTCGCCGAATACATTATTGGGTAATTTAATATTTCAACAAGGTATTCGCTTTCAAAATTGGGGTGGGAATTACCCTTTGTGGAGTCTTGCCAACGAGTTTTTATATTATTTGGCATTCCCGATAATGCTGATAGCGTATAGAACAGATCGACATTATCGAATGTTTGCGTTAGTGGCATTGGCCCTGGTTTTATTGTTAATGGGCTGGCAAGTGTTATTGCTCTTTCCAGTTTGGTTATTGGGCATTGCAGCCAGATTGCGTTGGCTAAAACCCATACCGGTTACGCTCGCATTACTGAGTTTGATAGCGACACTTTGCCTTAAACGGCTTTTTGCAGAATCAGCATCCGGATTGTTACTAGACTATGCCATTGGCATCAGTTTTTTTCTCTGGATACGGGCGGTTACCGAGCATGGAAAGCAGGTAGCGGTGACCGGTTTTTTGCAAAAGTTTGATAAGTGGGCGGCGGATTGGTCATTTACGCTTTATGCAGCCCATGCCCCCATACTGACGTGTATTGCCTGGCTGATAAGCAATCGCCTTGGGCCTTTGGCGCTGGATACAGGCCAGTCAGCTACTTGGCTAAACTATGCTTTGTGCTTGTTTGGCACGCTTGTCGGATGCTATCTATTCTCGTTACTGACAGAGAAACAAACATCAAAAGTAAGAAAGTTATTTACAAAAAAATCATGATAGATTGACGCCATTATGCCTACAGCGCATGAAAAAATTATAATAATTTATTTATTTATCAGCAATCGAGTGCAAAAAATATGAAACGACTAATAAAAAACGTTTTAAAAACAGCGCTAGTCAAGTTTTTCCATTTCATGCAGCGCTTGGGTGTTGATGTGTTACCGAGACATTTTTATTCGGAAATTCCCGACATTCACAAACTCAAAAATACCGAGCACTGGCGAAAACCATTCAGCATGATTGGTGTTGACGGCGCGGGTATTGAGCAACAATTTAAATTTATTGCTGAAACGGTGCCCAATGATTTAAGCCGGGCGCTGCCAACACTGAATGTGCATAATAATGCTTGTTTGCGAAATGGCGAGCCTGGTTATGGTCGGGTTGAAGCGGATTTTTTATATGCCTTCGTGCTGAAGTATCGACCGGCAAAAATAATGCAGATTGGCTGCGGCGTTTCGACAGCCATTTGTCTCGCAGCCTCCAAGGCAGCTAATTACAAACCAGAAATTATCTGCATTGAGCCGTACCCAACCACGTTTTTATTACAGGCAGCGGCAGCGTCCGAAATCAGATTAATTGAAAAGCCCGTCGAGTTAGTTGAGTACGCTGTACTCAATGAATTAACTGACGGTGATTTATTTTTCGTCGATTCAACTCACACCTTGGGGCCCGGCGGCGAAGTCAGCCGCATCATATTGGAAATGCTGCCGCGCCTGTGCAAGGGCGTTTATATCCATTTCCACGACATCGCCTTCCCTTATGATTACCAAGGCGATGTGCTGGATTTCGCACTGTTTTTTTGGCATGAAACCAGCCTGCTGCATGCTTTTCTTGTTGGTAATAGTAAAGTGACGATGTTGGCTTCGCTATCGATGCTGCACCATAATAATCAAGCTGAACTACAACAATATTTGCCGAATTACCAACCAAGAATTTCGAGGCAAGGTGTTACCATTAAAGAGGGTGATTATCCCTCATCTATTTTTCTGAAGATCGTCCTGGAATAAAGCCACCTATGGGATTGGGATCGTAATGCTAAATAAATGGGTAGTTAGCTTAGGTCGCTGGGTGGCAAAAAATAATACCGGCTTATTGCAGAAAAAGCTGCTTGCATATAGCAAGGCCTTGCATCATGGCGCCAATAATTTTAATAACTTCGACATTCAGCGCAATGGCGAAGCTTGGCTTGTACGCCACGCTTGCCAGAGATTGCCCATCCAATATGTCATGGATATTGGTGCAAATCATGGTGAATGGCTCCAGCTTGCGATTGATAATAACTCGAATGCTAAAATCATTGCCTGCGAGCCACAGCCAAAACTGGCTGCCTTGCTAATATCGAAATATAAAGATCAAAGCAAGGTTGCCATTATTGCAGCCGCTATTGGGAATGTAGCCGGAGAGCTGGATTTGCATTGTTATCAAGGTGATGATTTAGCCAATGCTTTTGGTTGGCAGCACGCAGGCAAGCGTGAAATTATCAAGGTGCCCGTTCTTAATGGAACCGAGCTCATTAAAAGCCATGGCTGGGACAGAATCGATTTGTTGAAAATTGATGTAGAAGGCATGGAAACAGCCGTATTGAGTAGCTTTAAAGAAATGCTCAAGCAAGGAAAGATCGGTATTGTACAATTTGAATTCGGTGCGTTTTCGATTCAATTACGCAATATTTTGAAGGATTTCTACGACTTGTTTGGTGATCAGTATCGCATCGGACGATTAATGCCAAATAGTATTGCTTTCACTGATTATGATTTCAAAGCCGAGACTTCAGAATTTGCCAATTACGTTGCATGTAGAAATGACTGGGTTGAAGCAATGAGTACTTAGATTTCATACATTGCATCGTGATTCTCTTGCTGATCTAAGACACATACTCTGCCACCAGCATGCTAGATCCCGACAATAGCGGCTCGTTAAGCGGTTCTGCTTTATTTAAATATGATTCCAGCGTCCATACTTTATAGCCCAAGTCCATCAATAATCTCTGAGCATCGCCCATCGCCACTGCTGTATTACGTTGGTCGGCCCAATCACAAAATTCAAATACGATATGGGGTTTGTCCTGAGTCAATATGGCTGTTGCTCCAGCAAATACCTGGTATTCAAAACCTTCAACATCCACCTTGATTGCACGCACAGGCCTGTGCGATACAGCTAGGTCATCAAGACTTTGCATTTTTAAATGTATTGGCGCTTGATCAAACTGAATGCCGCGCGAGCCCATGCCAAAATGACTTTCAGGTGCCTGATAAAAATCGACTTCGCCGCTGGATTCACCGCACAAAACATTCTCGACGCGAATATTTTTATAGGGGTTTAGTTCAAGTGAAGCCATTAAATATTGGCCGATCAAGGGCGAGCCTTCAATCGCGAGAACGCTTCCGCTTGTCATTAAATAATTTGCCATCGGCAATGACAAAGCCCCGACATTGGCCCCTACATCAATAAAACTGCCGCCCGTGTGTAGCCAGCTTTTCAAAAGGGCAAGGGTGTCGGGTTCGTATTGACCATCAATTAATGAGCTGAAGGCAACCGGCTCACGCAGATCGGGTACCAAAATATGACTTCCGTCATTCAGGGTAATTTGATAACTCCCGTCAGGCAGGGAGAGTAATTTTCTGACCAAGCGGTGCTTGCCGCGAATGTTTTTCGGAACAGCGCGAGCAATCTTGGTAACAAGATTTTGATACGGCGACAATTGTTTGGTTTTAGTAAGGGTCATGATAGAAGACGTTAATTAGCGAAGGGCATTGGAGTGTTTTAGAGTTTACTAATCGCATAGTATCATTGCTTGTATATCGATACAGAGGGTTGGAAATGCGAGTCATTATTTGCGGCGGCGCTGGCTATATTGGTTCGCATACGGCAGTGCTTTTACTAGAACGCGGACACCGGGTCTTGGTGTTGGATAACTTCTCAAACAGTTCGGTAAAAGTGATTTCACGTATTGAAAGAATAGCCGGGCAAAAGCTTGAATGCATTGATCTTGATATTCGCAATAATGAAGTTTTGACCGATGTTTTTAGTAAGAATGCGGCTGATGCCGTGATTCATTTTGCAGCGCTAAAAGCCGTTGGTGATTCATGCAAACAACCCTTGCAATATTTCGATAATAATATTGCAGGCACTATTTCATTGTTAAGCGCGATGCAGGCAGCAGATGTGAATCGCATAGTGTTTAGCTCATCGGCAACCGTGTATGGCGACACTGATTGCAATCCGATTTCAGAAAATGCGACTAGATCGGCAACGAACCCCTACGGTCGCAGCAAGCTGATCATCGAAGATATGTTGCAAGATATTTGTGCTGCACACCCAGATTTTAAGGCGGCAATTTTGCGTTATTTTAATCCTGTTGGCGCACACCCGAGTGGCTTGATTGGCGAAGACCCGCATGGTACGCCCAATAATTTGATGCCTTATTTATGCCAAGTGGCGGTCGGCAAGCGCGCGAAACTTTCTGTATTTGGCGATGATTATGCCACTCCAGACGGCACCGGGCTGCGCGACTATTTGCATGTCATGGACCTGGCTCGCGCACATGCAGATGCGTTGGATTACTTGGAATCGCGCAATCAAAATATCACGGCAAACCTTGGCACCGGACGTGCCTATAGCGTGCTTGAAATGATCCGCACTTTTGAACAAGCCAATGCTGTCGAAATACCTTATGAAATAGCCGGTCGCCGCCAAGGTGATGTGGCGGAGCTATGCGCAGACCCCAGCTTGGCCAAAAAATTATTGAATTGGCAAACCCAATACGATTTAACGCAAATGTGTATCGATGCCTGGCGTTGGCAAGCGAATAACCCGCAAGGGTTTGATACATAGTCGTCGCCCGCAAAAAGCGTAGGAGGACCCTTGGGCCGACCGCCCGCAAGTAACCCGCACGTCGCCCGCAAGCGGCCTCCTACGGACTCACACCTTTGAAGGTAAGCCTTCCAGTAAATCGGCTAGCTCGTCGGCGTGTTCTTCTTCAACGGCTAGAATTTCTTTTAGCATTTTGCTGGTGGTGGGGTCTTTGTCGCCGAGGTATTGAATGAGTTCGCGGTAGCTATCAATGGCGATGCGTTCGGCGACTAAATCTTCCTTGATCATTTCGACCAATGTTTTACCTTCGACATATTCGGCATGGCTGCGGCTGGTGAGTCCGTCAGGGGCAAAATCGGGTTCGCCGCCGAGTTGCACAATGCGTCCGGCTATTTGGTCGGCGTGGCCCTGTTCTTCATTTGAATGCACCAGAAATTCATCGGCTATACTCTTTGCCACTATGCCGCGCGCCATAAAATGATGGCGACGATAACGCAGCACGCAAATAATTTCGGTGGCTAGCGAATCATTAAGTAGCTTGATCACTTCTGTGCGGTCTGCGGAATAACCTGCGGTCACTGCACCTTGCTCAATATGGACACGTGCTTGTTCACGTAAAGTTTTTACATCGGTCAATGCTGATTTCGCGTTCATAAGCTAATGCCATCTATAAGTGTTGATAAGAGCGTCAGCTTGATACCGGCAGCGCATTGAGTCGGTGCGCAAACGCACACACGTTCGGTTAGTTAGCGCACAGACCATCGGCTTGAGCGGGCACAAACTGAAAACCCATAGACAAGCAGGAAAGAATTTATGAATATTATAAAAAGCGCCGTATTTTGTTCAGTCACCAGCTTGATGCTTATGACTGCATGCTCTACTACCGAACCACGTAATAATTCGGTTCGGGCCGCACCTAATGACATGCGCTACGATAATCGCAACGAAAGCCGCATGGGTAATGTCACTAATATCGAAACTATTGCTACCTCGACACGCACATCAGGCGGCGGCGCCATTCTGGGAGCGATTGTAGGTGGCGCACTTGGTAATCAAGTGGGTAAAGGTGATGGCCGTAAAGCCGCTACTCTTGCTGGTGCAGTCGGCGGCGCCGTGGCAGGTAACGCCATCGAAAGACGCAATAAGCGTGACGATGAGTTTTATCGCGTCAGCGTTCGTTTTGATAATGGCAGCTCAGCTCAGTACGATTACAACAGCATTGAAGATTTGCGCGTTGGCGACCGCGTAAAAGTGATCAATGGTCAAATAAACCGCATGTGATTGCGGTAAAAAATAGCGCTCGAGCTTATGGCTCGGGCGTTTATCGAAATGAGTACAGATTAAGCACTCTGCATACCGCAGAGGCTTTAGCTGCGGCTATGTGTCGTGCCGCACAGACGATTCTTCACCGGAATCTCACAATCTAAGTCCGCGCAGTACTAGCTTACAGTCCTCCTCAGAGCATCGTTCTGATTACGATGCACTTTTGTTTCCGACCGAGCACACGCGGTTCATGTTTTGAACCCACGTACTTTTCACGGAAACCACGATGCAAACATTAGAAAGCGGTTTCACCTACGTTGATGGGATTACCGAAGAGCGGCGTCAGGCGGTTTTGCTTAAAACCGGTGCCTTGCAAAATGCCATTCTCACCAGTGAAAATTTCTCGATTATTGCCACCGATGAAAAAGGCATTATTCAATTATTCAATGTTGGCGCCGAGCGCATGCTCGGCTATATGGCTTATGAAGTCGTCAACAAAATAAACCCGAGCGACATTCACGACCCGCAAGAAGTGATGGCGCGCGCGCAAGCATTGACCGACGAGTTGGCAACACCGATTTTGCCTGGCTTTGAAGCATTGGCATTTAAAGCCTCGCGCGGTATTGAAGACATTTACGAGCTTACTTATATTTGTAAGGACGGTAGTCGTTTTCCAGCGATTGTTTCGATCACGGCATTGCGTGACGATTACGGCACCATTATTGGTTATTTATTGATCGGCACCGACAATTCGGTTCGGCATAAAGTTGAGCAGGATTTGCAATCGGCGATGGCCGATGCCAAAAAAGCCAATCTTGCAAAATCCGACTTTTTGTCGAGCATGAGCCATGAGTTGCGGACACCGCTCAGTGCGATTCTGGGTTTTGCCCAGTTAATCGATTCGGGCACACCACCACCCACGCCCACACAAAAGCGCAGTGTTGATCAGATTTTAAAAGCCGGCTGGTATTTGCTGGATTTGATTAACGAAATTCTTGATCTTGCCTTGATTGAATCGGGCAAACTTATTTTATCGCTCGAGCCGATATCGTTGACTGAAATAATACGCGAATGTAAAACCATGATTTTGCCGCAGGCGGACAAGCGCGGCATTTCGGTGAGTTTTCCCATACTGGAATTCTCTCACACGGTAAAAGCAGATCGCACCCGGGTAAAGCAGGTGTTAATTAATCTGCTTTCAAACGCAGTGAAATACAACCGCGAAGGTGGCAGCATTATTGTTGATTGCATTCTCGTGGATGAAGGCCGTATTCGTGTTTGTGTCAAAGACGACGGAGAAGGTTTGTCGCCGGAAGCAATGACCCAATTATTTCAACCCTTCAATCGGCTTGGACAGGAAATCACCGATGTCGAAGGTACTGGTATCGGCTTGGTCGTCTGTAAGCGACTAGTCGAGTTGATGGGCGGCGAAATAGGCGTAGAAAGTAGCATCGGTAAAGGTGCTACGTTTTGGATTGAGCTAAACCTCAGCGCTGAACAAACACTGCAAGCACACAGCATTCATGATGCCGAACTCACTAACGCCCATATTGATGCAGAAACAAATTGCCATAGCTTGCTTTATGTCGAAGACAATCCGGCTAATTTAATGTTGGTGGAAGATTTAATGGCGCGTCGCCCCGATATACGTTTGCTGACAGCCAGAGATGCCACACGTGGTATCGAAATCGCAAGAGCTTCATTGCCCGACGTTATTTTGATGGATATCAATTTACCTGGTATTAGTGGCATCAAAGCACTGAAGATTTTGTCGGAAGATCCACTCACAGCATCCATTCCTGTCGTAGCACTGAGTGCCAATGCTATTCCGCGTGACATTGAAAAAGGTTTGGAAGCCGGCTTCTTCCGCTATCTCACCAAGCCGATCAAAGTAAACGAGTTCATGAATACACTGGACGTGGCGCTGAAATTTGCAAAGGCCGAAGCGGCTTGTGAAAACAGGATAAAAAAACATGATTAGCCCGCAAGAAATTCTCAAGGCGCACATCCTGATTGTCGATGATCAGGAAACCAATGTGCAGTTGTTAGAGCAATTTTTACAGGAGGCTGGTTATAGCAATGTCAGTTCGACCATGAATCCGCAGGAAGTTTGCGCCTTACACAGGAAAAACTTTTATGATTTGATTTTGCTTGACCTGCAAATGCCGGAAATGGACGGCTTTCAGGTAATGAGTGACCTCAAATGTAATGATGACGACAGTTATCTTCCGGTTATCGTACTAACCGCGCAGCCCAACCATAAGTTGCGCGCGTTAGAGGCCGGTGCAAAAGATTTCATCAGCAAGCCCTTTGATTTACTGGAAGTAAAAACCCGCATCCATAATATGCTCGAAGTGCGTTTGCTATACAAAAAACTCGCCAGCCATAATCGCTTGCTTGAACATAAAGTTGAAGAGCGCACCACAGAATTACGCGAAAGCGAGGCGCGCTACCGCAGTTTGACCGAGCTGGCCTCTGACTGGTATTGGGAACAAGACGAGCTAGGCAATTTTAGTAAAGTCTCGGGCCCGGTGCTTGAAATGCTCGGCATACAAGAAGAAGTTTCGACCGGCACGCCAGCCAAATGGAATGAAGCCGAACGTGCACTGTTGCAGGCGGCCATTGAGGCACGACAACCTTTTATCGATTTTCTTTTTAATCGCACTCATGCCAATGGCTCACAACAACAATTCCGCGTGAGTGGCGAACCCATGTTCGACACGAGCTGTCGCTTTATTGGTTATCGTGGCATTGGCGTGGAATGTACGCCGATTAAAAGTCCGGGATTTCCCGGGGCATCGTAATGAGCGCACTTCATAGTCCGAATCAAAACCATCTTATTGCTGCACTGCCAGTAATAGAGTGCGAGCAATTAGCCACACAGTTAGAACTGGTTCCATTGCGTTTGGGCGAAATGTTGTACGAACCCGGTAGCCAATTGCAGCATGCGTATTTTCCGACAACATCGATTGTGTCATTGCACTACGTGATGGCATCAGGCGCATCGGCTGAAGCGGCCGGTGTTGGCAATGAAGGCATGGTCGGTGTTTCATTATTCATGGGCGGCAACACCACACCGAGTTCGGCCGTTGTGCAAACCGCAGGTTACGCCTATCGCCTGGAACGCGGCTTGTTGAAAGAGCAATTTAATCGCGCCGGTGTTATGCAGCGTTTGCTATTACGCTACACCCAGGCATTGATGACACAGATGATGCAAACCGCCGTGTGTAATCGACACCATTCGGTCGAACAACAATTGAGCCGCTGGTTATTACTGACCTTTAACCGCCTGCCCAGCGATGAATTAATCATGACGCAGGAATTAGTCGCCAGCATGCTTGGCGTACGCCGCGAAGGCATTACCGAAGCCGCAGGAAAACTACAACACGCCGGTTTCATCAGCTACCGGCGCGGCCATATTTCGGTGCTTGACCCATCAGGCCTAGAAAACCACGCCTGCGAATGCTACGCCGTGGTCAAGAATGAATTGAACCGCCTATTGTCCGACGTTACGTAGGGTGGATCCCACCGCTCTTTGATGGAATCCACCAAGCCAAACGAAGCCGTAATGCATGATGGAAACACCGTCGCAATGCATGGTGGAATCGCCAAGAGCGGGCGGTTCCACCCTACGTAAGTAGGGTTTTTCTTACGGTCGATTGGGGTTTTCGCTGATATTGCCGGGTTTGAATTTTTATCATTCTTGCGGCATGTCAAATTATCATCGCATGTGGGTGCCTGGTGGTACTTACTTCTTCACTATCAATTTGCTTGAACGCCACAATAATGATTTGCTGGTTCGGCATATTCAATTGTTGCGTGAATGTATAGAAAGAGAAAAGCAAAGAAGGCCATTCAAGGTGATTGCATGGGTCATATTGCCTGAGCATATGCATTGGTTATGGAAATTACCTGAAAATGATTGCGACTTCGCGACGCGATGGCGACGGATAAAAACGGATTTCTGTTTAGGGATACCAAAAACCGAAAAACAATCTGCGGTTCGTGTAAAACGAGGCGAACGTGGTGTATGGCAACGTCGATATATGGAACATCAAATTCGTGATGAGTGGGACTTGTTCGCGCATATCGAATACATCCACATAAATCCGGTTAAACATGGCGATGTGCAGAATGCCTCGGATTGGCCATATTCCTCTTTGCATCATTACAAAAAAACGTAGGGTGTATATGGACTCCCCCTGATTTGCAACAAGTGGTTTTGGCTTCGGTACGATTGCAAGCGTATATCCGGCTTCTGTGTGAGCGATAAATCTC
>JAYSQD010000052.1:0-25524 GCA_043721835.1 Arenimonas sp.
CGTCAGGCGCGATGAATCTTGCCAGATCTTTCGCGCCTGACGGACGCTCCCAGGGACGATGGCTTGGTTGATTGCGTGAGTCACCGTGAAAGATGAGCCATAAATATATATATTGACACTGTCGATAGAATCTAGGGATGCAGATCATGCCTCCGCATTAGCACGCCAATTCATATAGTGGTGCATATCAGTTCCGCCACTAATTTTGAATCCTAATTTTTCATAAAGCGCTAACGCGCGAATATTGAATTTGATGACATGTAGTTGCATGCCGCACGCTAGCGCCTGCGACTCGCGCTGCGAGTGTTCAATCAAGCCACGTCCGATGCCGAGCCCACGTTGTTTCGCCATCAGGCAAATGTCGATAATTAGATGTTCCGGCGCTGACTTTGATAGATAGTAGCGGCCTTGCAGAAGATGGTCGCGTTCAATGACTAGAAAATCGGCGTCAGGATAATGCGTCAGGTAGTGCTGGTGCTGAAGATCGAATTGCTGGTCCAGAAATTGCTGCTTCACAGCGGATGGCCAAGGTACTGGCGACATTTCTTCGGCGCGCGTATCGGCATAGAGCAGACGTAAACGCGGAATGTCTTTGTCTTGCGCGTGACGCAAAGAAAACCCGCGTTCCATCAAGAACGCGGGTGTTTCAATTGCAGTGTTGGAGCTGGTCGGAAACGAAGGAAGTTCGCTCATGCCATCAGGGACGCGACGGATAAATCCCTTGTAGGGCGATGCAAAAATTCACGCCCAGATAGGGCTGCTGATTTTCGTGCGGTTGCCCGCCACTAGCAGAGGGCTGAATCATGTTGGGTGCAAATGTCGTATTGATTGGCGTGTTGATAAACGGCTTTGCCGTGCCGCTGCCCAAGGTTGAAAGCCCTGCGTTGGCCGCTGGCGATCCGGATTTTTTGGTGCCGTCAGATTGGGAATAAATGTTAACCCCATGGTTGTGCGCCGGGATCTGGCTGCTGTTTAGCGTGACGGTATTGGTACCGAAAGTTTCCCCGAGGGTTCGCGGACTTAGGCCGGGTCCCTGGCCCTGGCTACAGCCTGCGCGGCCAGCAAAATTGGGGAGCTGGAACGTGGTCGTGCCATTTCCGCCAAACGTTGTGCCGAGCAATGAGAACAGGGCTGTGTTCTGGGAGATTGGCAGTGTGGCGCCATTTGCGAACGCCCAGCCCCGCGGGTTGAAGTTGAAACCGAACAATTGAATTTCGCCAATGAATGGTTGTGTCATGTTGAAGTCCTCCGGTGATACCGTCCGCGCCCTCAGGCTGCAGAATCAGCATTTGACTATGGTTTGGGTGCACTAATTCTGCGACGGGAAAATGCCAGCCCAGGCGATACAGTACTGCACAGTCAGGGTCGGCATGGTGTTTTCATGCGGCTGGCTGCCGCCCCCCTGGCTTGTCGATTGCGCCGACATCGGGACCGCAACAGCGCCAGTAAGGTCGGTGGCATAGAAGACATCACCGCTGACGGCGCCCGGTAGCAGATTATTTCCCGGCGTGGGCGAGGTGGATACCGCTGTCGTCGCGATTGCCGTATGAGTATGGGCCGGCATTTGTGTTGGAATAACCGTCACGGTTTCGGTGCCTGCATTCTGGCCGATGACATAGGTACTCAAGCCGGGCCCGGTGCCTTGGTGGATAGGCAGGCGCCCGCGAAGATCGGGTACGGCGAAGGTGTTCTGTCCATCGCCGCCATAAGTCGTGCCAATCAATGCAAACAGGGTGTCGTATTGCGCAATCGGCAACAGGCTGCCGTCGCAGGCTTGCCAGCCATTTGGCGCGAAGTTGAATGGTAGCAAGCGTATTTCGCCAACGTAGGGGGTACTCATTAGTATCCAGCTCCTCGAAAATTTTTAGAGACGACTAAAGTGTTAGTCGGACCTTGAAAAGATGTTGCTAATTCCGCGACGGAAAAATACCCGACAGCGCAATACAGAAATTGATCGTGCTGTAAGGTTGCAAATTCGGATGCGGTTGATTGTTTCCTGCGGTCGCAATGGTCTGCGGATTCAAGGGAACTGCTGCGCCCGTGGAAGGCCCATAGAGCATCGCCGCGGGCGGCGTCGTATTGGTGCTGGTAGCGTAAACGCGCGTGCTTGGGTTGCGGTTGTTACCTGCCGTGGTCGAGGCATTCATGCCATGCGTATGCGAGGGCAAATTGCTCGACAGCAAGGTCACGTTTTCAACCCCCGCTACCTGGCCTATTTGCACGGCGGGCGGCTGCCAGCTCGGGTCTACCGAAGAGGCATAGCCAATCGGCGTGCGGCTTTGTAAATTAGGCAAGGCGAAAGTGGTTTGTCCATTGCCGCCGTACTGCGTTCCCAGCAGCGAAAAAAGCGCCTGATTTTGATTGATGGGTAGTAACTGACCGTTGCACAGCGCCCAGAATCTCGGCGCGAAATTGAAGCCGGTCATCATGATTTGTCCGATAAAGAATTCGCTCATCTTTCTCCCTCCTGAATTCATGTCTGTAGAGCGAGTCGTTGCGACCGGCCCGAGCCAACTCTATATCATTTCGTTTCAGCTTGCATCGGCGAAGTGCGGATGGCATTTCCGTAAACAATTCGTAAGATGTTACTAGATGAAAACCCCAGTATATTGGGTGCTAACTAATTTCTTGTTTTAAAGTATAGTGTTACAACAAGGCTGTGACTCTAGGGGTAGAGGGGATGGGAGTTTTTTTTGAATTTCGGCGCAATATTGTCGTTCGCAGTACATCACTGTTTGGGTTGATTTGCTTAGGCATTTTCTCGTCCACTTCGGTATTGGCGAAGGCGTCTGAATTCTGTCCGGCACTCAACGCAAGCGTAGTGAAAGGTGGCACGGTTGCCATTAATGTCAGCGCTTGCGATGGCCCCTTTAATATCGGCATGGGTGGACCATTCCCCGGCTTCCTGCCCAAAAGCGGCAAGGTAAAGCTGGGCCCGCAGGTCAAGCAGGGAAGCCAGACTGTCAGCTATATCCATAACGGCAATGACGCGACAAAAGATGTTTTTTATCTGGAAGATAACGACAACGGAGTCGTTACTATCAACATCACAATTTTGAAATCAAAAACACGCAAGAAATAATTCGGCGAAGTAAAACACTTCATCGGTAATGTTAAGAGTAATGGGTCTTTTAAAGGGAGCAGGGGCATGCAATATCTTTCAGGGTTTCAGCTGCGTCATGATCAAAAGCGGTCGCAGCTTTGTTTCGCTAGTTTGCTCCTGTTGCTTGGCATGCTTTGGTCATCGATGGCATTGGCGCAGGTATCATCGCCGTTCTGCCCGACGCAGAGCCTAACAGTCGCCAATGGCGGGTCGGTGAACTCAGTCGATCTGGCTACTTGCGATGGACCCTTTAATTTCGGCATGGGCGGCCCCTTTGCGCCTAATCTGCCAGTGAATGGCACGGTGATTCTAGGTCCGCAAACCGGGGCAGGTGCGCAAACGTTGAGCTATACCCACAACGGTACTGCCACCACCACCGACACCTTCAAAATGGAAGATGAAAATGGTGATTTGCTCACCTTCAATGTGACCATCACACCACCGGCTTCGGCCATCGTTGTGTCTCCAGCTTCACTGCCCACTTTGACAGCCGGTACGGCTTTCAGCCAAACACTAACCTCCACTGGTGGCACCGGCCCTTACACTTACACCTTGAGTGCTGGCCCGCTGCCTATAGGTGTAGCGCTTAGCGCGGGCGGTGTGCTTTCTGGCACGCCTACGCAACGTGGGGGTTATAGTTTTAGTGTGAGTTCGCAAGATTCATTGGGCGCCTTCATCATCAAGGGCTACAGCGGCACGGTACAAAATCCAACACTGGCAATCACGCCAACGAGTGCCACTGCCGTTCAGAGCGTTGCGTTCTCGCAGACCCTCACGGCTATTGGCGGCGTTGCACCGCATACGTATTTGCTTGAAACCGGCACTTTCCCGGCCGGTATTTCCATCTCCGGCGCGGGCGTGATTAGTGGCACCACGGCGGCTGCCGCTGGGGCCTATCCCGTCACCTTGCGCGTTACTGATGCGAGCACGGGGCCGGGTAGTTATTTTGAAGTTGAAAACTTCACTTTGAATGTCAGTTCAGCACCTGCGGTGTCCATTGCAGTTGCTCCCGCTAGCGTATCGGAAGATGGCGCAACCAATCTGGTGTACACCGTCACTCGTAGCGCAAATCTTGCATCGGCAACGGTAGTCAATATCACCACGTCCGGCACCGCCACCTCGGGGGTTGATTATGCGGGTGGAGTGGCAACGGTAAGCATTCCCAGCGGTGCTACCACGGCAACTATCACCATTGACCCAACAGTAGATGGCACCGTCGAGGCTGACGAAACGGTTACGCTGACCGTAGCCGCCGGTGCTGGATACAATGTGGGTGCGCCCGCCGTCGCCACCGGTACCATCCTCAACGATGACGTGCCGAGTGCATCGATCGCGGTTGCGCCTGCGAGCGTTGCTGAAGACGGCGCGCCGAATTTGATTTACACCGTTACCCTGAATCAGGCGTCGCTGAGTTCGACTTCGGTGAACTACAGCGTTGGTGGCACTGCGACCAACGGCACCGATTACGCCACGATCACCTCGCCGCTGGTCATCCCTGCTGGCAGCACGACCGGCACGATCACGGTCAATCCGACCGCCGATGCCACCATCGAAGCTGACGAGACGGTAACCTTGTCTCTCGCTGCGGGAACCGGCTACACGGTCGGCGCACCGGCCAGTTCAACCGGCACCATTCTCAACGACGACCTGCCGAACCTGACGATCAACGACGTCACCGTATCGGAAGGCAATGCCGGCACCACCAACTTCACCTTCACCGTAAGCCTGAGCGCACCGGCCGGTCCGGGCGGCGTCGGCTTCGACATAGCCACCGCCAATGGCACCGGCACCGCAGGTGTTGATTACGTCGCCAACACACTTACTGGCCAAACTATCCCGGCAGGTAGCAGTACCTATACCTTCACTGTGTTGGTGAACGGCGACACCCTGAATGAGCCTAGCGAGACCTTCTTCGTCAACGTGACCAACGTGACGGGTGCGATCGTGGTCGACGGCCAGGGCATCGGCACGATCACAAATGATGACCCGCTGCCGAGCCTGTCGATCAACGATGTGACGGTGACTGAAGGCAACGCTGGTACCGTCAACGCCACGTTCACCGTGAGCCTCAGCGCCGCCAGCGGCCAGACGGTCGGTGTGAACTACGCTTCGGCCGACGGTACCGCCACCCAACCCACCGACTACACCAGCACAAGCGGCGCGTTGAGCTTCATCCCTGGCCAGACCACCCGCACCATCACCGTGCTGGTGAACGGCGACGCCGTGCCAGAGGCGAACGAGACCTTCTTCGTCAACCTCAGCGGCGCGACCAACGCTACGATTTCCGATAACCAAGGCCTCGGCACCATCACCAATGATGATGTGCCCGTTACTGTCAGCCCTGGCAGCTTGCCTGCGGCCACCGTTGCTGCTGCCTATAGCCAAGCCATTACGGCTAGCGGTGGCGCTGCTCCTTACACATTTACCGTGAGTGCGGGTGCTTTGCCTGCTGGTTTGACCTTAAGCGCGGGCGGTACGCTTGCTGGCACACCAACCGCAGGCGGGACCTTCAATTTCACGATCAGCGCTACCGACAGCAGTGCCTTCCCCGGCCCTTTTGTAGGTAGTCAGGCCTACACATTAACGGTAAATCCGGCGACGATCACCTTGGCGGCGACTGTGCTTCCCGGTGGAACTCTGGGTACGGCGTATTCTTCTGCTATCACCCCGGCAACGGGCGGTACTGCGCCGCGTACTTATGCGGTCACTACAGGGGCATTGCCCGGCGGCCTAACGCTGACCACTGCAACGGGCGCCATTACCGGCACGCCAACCGCGCTGGGCACCTTCAGCTTCAGCATTACCGCGACTGACAGCAGCACGGGCACGGGGCCATACACGGCAACGCGTGCTTACAGCATCGTCATCGTCGCTGTGCCTCCGGTTGCGAATAATTCCTCGTTGACCATTGCTTACAATGCTGCTGCAACCAACGTGCCGCTGAATATCACCGGTGGTGCGCCAACGTCGGTCGCGATCGGCACTGCGCCGATTCACGGCACTGCGATTGCTACCGGAACTACGATCACCTATCAGCCGACCACCGGTTATGCCGGTCCGGACAGCTTCACCTACACCGCAACCAATAGCGGCGGGACGTCGGCACCGGCAACCGTCACGATCACCGTGAACGATCCGGTCATCACCATCACTGCTGGCGGAAGTCTCAGCGCGACGGTGGCGACGGCTTACTCGCGGATGTTCACCTTTACTGGCGGCGCGCAGCCTTGGAGCGGCTTCCAAGTCACTAATTTGCCTGCAGGTCTGTCGATCACCGGCACCACCGCTAACACGGTGACAATCTCCGGTACTCCAACTCAGGCTGGCAGTTTCAACCTCAACGTCTCCGCCACCGACAGCAGCACCGGCAATGGCCCGTACTCGGTCGGTCAGGCATTTACGCTAACCGTTGCTGGCCCGACATTGGCGCTGGCTCCGGCGGCGACTACCTTCACTGCACCTTATGGGGCTGCCTTCTCGCAAAGCTTCGCCGCCAGTGGTGGTATCGGCCCTTACAGCTATGTCCGAACCGGTACTTTGCCGTCGGGCGTGAGCTTCAGCGGCAACACGGTTTCCGGTACGCCAACGGCGCCAGGCAGTTTTAGCTTTACGATAACGGCAACCGATACCGGTTCTACTGGTACCGGCTCGCCGTTTAGCGTTGCGCAGAATTACACTATGAACGTGGCGGCTCCAGTAATTTTGGTGAATCCGGCTTCGCCGCCAAACCCAACCGCAGGCAATGCTTACAGTCAAACACTGACTGGCAGTGGCGGTGTTGCACCTTATGCCCTCACAGTGACTGCAGGTAGTTTGCCGTCCGGCATTACATTGTCGACCGGTGGTGCGCTCGCTGGTACCTCGAACCAAGTTGGCACCTTTAACTTCACCGTCACTGCGACCGATGCCAATGCTCAAACCGGCACCCGCGCCTACACCTTAACAATCGCTGCGCCGACACTTACCCTGACCCCAGCGGCAGGTACGTTGACAGCCACTTATGGTGCGGCTTACAGCCAGGTATTTACCGCTGGCGGCAGTGCAGGTCCTTTCAACTATGTATTGACGGGTGCCCTTCCAGCTGGTGTGACTTTCAGCGGCAACACGCTGTCAGGCACGCCGACCGTTCCGGGTAGTTATCCCATCACGGTCAAGGCCACAGACACGGTATTGACTGGCGCAGGCTCGCCGTTCTCGATTACCCAGAACTACACGCTCAATGTGCCGGCACCGGTGATTTTGGTGAATCCGGCCTCGTTGCCAAACCCAGCTGCGGGTGTGGCTTATAGCCAAACACTCACAGCTAGCGGTGGTGTGGCCGCTTATAGTTTTGCTGTAACAGCGGGTAGTTTGCCTTCAGGTATCACACTTACATCGGGCGGTGCCTTGTCGGGTACCTCGAACGCGGTGGGAACCTATAACTTTACCGTAAGGGCGACCGATGCCAATAGCCAAACCGGTAGCCGCGCTTATACCGTGACCATCGCTGCGCCAACGCTGACCCTGACACCGGGAGCAGGCACGCTCACCGCAACTTATGGTGCGGCTTACACGCAGACGTTCACTGCCGGTGGAAGCGCCGGTCCATTCAGTTACGCACTAACGGGTGCGCTGCCAGCTGGCGTCACTTTCAGTGGCAATACGTTGTCGGGTACACCGACCGTTCCGGGTAGTTATCCGATCACAGTGACTGCGACTGACACCGTATTGACCGGTGTTGGTGCGCCGTTCTCGATTATCCAGAACTACACGTTCAATGTTCCAGCTCCTGTAATTGTGGTGAATCCGGCCTCGTTGCCGAATCCGACTGCGGGTGTGGCTTATAGCCAATCGCTCACGGCAATTGGTGGCGTTGGACCCTATGCCCTGACAGTGACTGCAGGTAGCTTGCCTGCTGGCATCACACTTACGACTGGCGGCACCCTGTCCGGCACGTCGAACACGGTTGGCACCTTCAACTTCACCGTTATCGCGACCGATGCCAATGCTCAAACCGGCAACCGCGCTTATACGGTGACGATCGCTGCGCCGACACTCACCTTGACCCCGGCGGCAGGAACACTCACCGCGACGTATGGTGCGGCTTACGCGCAGGCGTTTACTGCCGGTGGTAGCCCGGGTCCATTCAGCTACGTGCTGACCGGCGCGTTACCGGCTGGTGTCACTTTCAGCGGTAATACGCTGTCGGGCACGCCGACCGTTCCGGGCAGTTATCCGATCACGGTCAAGGCCACTGATAACGTATTGACCGGTGTTGGCGCGCCGTTCTCGATCACTCAGAACTACACGCTCAATGTGCCAGCACCGACCATTGTGGTGAATCCGGCAACATTGCCGAATACCACAGCTGGCCAGAGCTACTCTCAGTCGCTTTCGGCCACCGGTGGCGTAGCTCCGTATAGTTTCTCGGTGACGGCGGGTAGCTTGCCAAACGGCTTGACACTCAGCGCTAGTGGCGCGTTGACCGGCACTACTACGACCTCAGGAACCTTTAACTTCACAGTAAGGGCGACCGACGCCAATGCTCAAACCGGCAGCCGCGCTTATAGTGTTGTGGTGGCCGTGCCGACTTTGGTGCTGAGTCCATCAACCCTGCCTGCAGGCATTGCGGGTACGGCTTATAGCCAGACGCTGGTCGCCAGTGGCGGTATTGCTCCTTATACACGGACCCTGACTGGCGCGCTGCCAACCGGCCTGAGTTTCAATGCCGGTACCGGTGTTTTGTCCGGCACGCCAACCCAGTCGGGCAGCTTCAATATCAGTATTACTGCTACTGACAGCACCGGCGGTACCGCCGCAACGGTTACCAATAACTATGCACTGGTTATCGCCGTGCCAACGTTGAGCTTGACGCCTTCGGCCTTGGCCAATGGTATTCAGTTCACGCTGTATCCGAACACGTCGTTCGTCGCCAGCGGTGGTGTTGCACCTTACAGTTACGCGGTGACTGTTGGTAGCTTGCCGGCCGGTATGAGTCTGAGCGCTGCTGGTGTGCTTGGCGGCACACCCACAACGAGCGGCACGTTTAGCTTCACGGTAAGAGCGACCGATAGCACCAGCGGTACTGCGGCGACTATTAGCCGCGCTTATCAACTGGTGATCGCCAACTTGCCTGATCCAAGCAAAGATGCCGAAGTACGCGGTCTGATTGAATCGCAGATCGCCAGCACGCGTCGTTTTGCCGATGCGCAGGTCAGGAACTTCCAGCAACATTTGGAAAGCTTGCACAGTGGCCGGGACAAGGCCGGTTTCGATAATCAAGTCGGCTTCTCGGGTGGCGTCGGTAAGGACTGCCTGTCCACCGGCACCAGCTTCCGTTTCGGTAAGCAGGAATGTGATCGTACCCAAGCGCAAGCAGGTGCGGCCGCAGGCCTGAATGCCAATGCCGACAGCGCACAGTCGGGTAATGGCAATGAATCGCCAGACTTCAGCTTCTGGGCCGGTGGCGCCATCCGTTCGGGTAATCAAGACGCCCAAGGCGGTGCTGCAAGCTTCGACTTCGAGACCGATGGTCTGAGCATTGGTGTTGACAAGCGTTTATCCGGCGACTGGGTAGTCGGTACCGGCGCGGGTTATGGCAGAGACGAATCACGTGTCGGCAATAACGGCACGCGTAATGAAGGTGAAGCCTATACCTTTGCGCTTTACAGCAGCTATCACCCCGATCAAACCTGGTTTGTCGATGGTCTGGTGGGTTACCAGTGGATCAATTACCAGCTTCGTCGCTATGTGACCGCCAATGGCAACACGGTGTTTGGCCAACGTGATGCCAGCCAGTGGTTCGCCAGCGTAACGGTGGGTGGCGATTTCCATAATGAAAACTGGAATTGGTCGCCGTATGCTCGCTGGAATCTTGCCCGCGCAAACTTGGACGCCTATCAGGAATCTGGCGATCCGATCTATGTTCTTGCGTATGACGAGATGAATATTCGCACCAATACCCTGAGTCTGGGGCTGCGTTCTTCCTACGATAACGAAGTCAGCTGGGGCACCTTTGCGCCGCAGCTCAGACTGGAATATCAACATGACTTCCAAGCCGACAGTACGACCTCATTGCAATACCCCTTGGTGGGTTCGGGTCTGATCTACAACGCCACATTCAATGGTTATGATCGTAATCGCTGGGTGTTCGGCTTAGGCGCTAATATGGATTTCGATAATGGCTGGAGATTCATGTTCGAGTACCAAGACAGCGGCAATTCCGGTTCCGGCGATAGCCACGGTGTGCAGTTGAATTTGGAAAAGAGCTACTGATCGTTAGCAAGCGGTAAGTATCTGAAAAAGCGCTCTGCAAAGAGCGCTTTTTTTTGTAAAAAATATAAGTAAACCTAAAAAAGATGGCAGTTAAGCCAAGCTTGCAAAATTGAACAAACTGTTAATAATTCAACCTGGTTAAACACCGTGCATATCTAGCCCGTAGAAGCGCTTACGAGCGCGAAAGGTCTGCGATGAAGTAATTAGTTCGGCATCTGCGCTCATATCAAGCTGATGTTTTATTTTATCAATATTGCAGATTTAGATCTATCGCCCTCGTGAGCTCTAATGCACAGGGTGAGGCCATAAGGCTGGCATGTCATAGGATTATTTGCAGAATTGGCCATACAAGACGTGACTGAGCCCGCTCAAGAAATTGCAGTGGCGATTCATGTTTTACAGGGTAGAATGCCGACTCCCAAGCCGCGCGAGCGGCCAGAAAAATGCCCATCCCATTTGGATTTTTATGCCGCAAGCTCAAGCTCAAATTGTTTTGATAGGCGCGCCAACCGATATTGGCGCTGGTCATCGTGGCGCCTCGATGGGGCCTGAAGCCCTGCGAGTTGCCGGTCTGGAGAAAGCATTAAAAGGGCGCGGCTTCGATGTCATCGACTCGGGTAATTTGAGCGGCCCGGTCAATCCATGGCTGCCACCCGTCGATGGTTATCGCCATCTTGACGAAGTGGTTGCCTGGAACCGTAGCGTAATGTTGGCAATGGGCGCCGCGCTCGAGAAAAAACAATTACCGATTTTACTTGGCGGCGATCATTGTCTTGGTATCGGCAGCATTACTGCGGTGGCCAATTATTGCCGCGCGCATGGTAAAAAATTGCGGGTAATTTGGTTGGACGCCCACGCCGATTTTAATACCCATGAAGTCACCCCTTCTGGAAATATCCACGGCATGCCGGTTTCCTGCTTGTGTGGTTTAGGCCCGCAAGCATTGACGCATCTAGGTGGTTTTAGTCCGGCGATGAATGCCGAAGATATTCGCCAAATTGGTATTCGCTCGGTCGATGCCGGCGAGAAAAAACTGGTCAAGGAATACGGCCTCGATATTTACGATATGCGTTATATCGATGAAATTGGTATCCGGCGTGCAATGGAAGAAGCACTGGAAGACATTGATGAAAACACCCATGTGCATGTAAGTTTCGATGTTGATTTTCTAGACCCGGCGATTGCTCCGGGCGTCGGCACTACCGTTCCCGGTGGTCCGAATTATCGCGAGGCGCAATTGGTGATGGAAATGATTGCCGACAAGGTGACCATTGGCTCGCTGGATATTATGGAATTAAATCCGGCCTTTGATGATCATAATAAAACCGCACAATTGGCAGTCGATTTGGTGGAAAGCCTATTTGGTAAATCGACCTTGATGCGCGATTAGTTCGCTGTCAGCCGGTGGCTATGTAGAGCTTGTTAATTCCGGGCTGAATACTTTACCTGTCAGGCTTTCGCAGTTTTTGCGACTCCCTTACACTACAGTTTAATCAACGAGGACATCTCCATGAAAAATACCAAACTTGTTTTGCTGGCCATGATTATTGCATCCGTATTTACCCTGAACGCCTGTAACACCGTAAAAGGTGTGGGCAAAGACGTGAAGAAAGTTGGCGATAAAATTGAAAAAGCCGGTGAAAAAAAATAAACCTTATAGATATAGGTGAATGCCGATGCCGATTGAAGCTGTTTTTATAAAACCCGTTGTTGATGCGATTTTGGGCCTTGTAAAAAAAGGCTCACATGTCAAATTGCAGCGTGATGCGGCGAAGGCAATTCGTGAAGCGATTCGCGAATTATTATTGGCCGACCCCAATGAAAACGAAGTTGAAGCCAAAATCGCGATTGCCAAGGCAGCCGGTTTGATTTCGCAGGATGTCCTGCTTGCCGACGAAATGTTGAAAAAAGTAAAAACCAATAAAAAGAAACTGCCATCAAAAGCATCAACTAAAAAGGTCGCTACCAAAACGGTAGCGACCAAGAAAGTAACTGCGAAAGAAATTAAAAAAGACATCAAGAAAGAAACCAAAGTAGTCGCAAGAAAACCCGAAAACAAAGCCAGTAAAAAATCAGAAAATTAGCTATTGATAATCCTCATCAAGTGCTTGCTCCTGGATTACTCAGCGAATTTGCAACGATAGACTATGGTCTTTCCCGCGCAGGCGGGTACCCAGCGCCGTTGCTTTGTTACTTGAAGTCACTAGGTCACCGACAAAAGCATTCGGGGATGACAAAATTTTGTTTTTATCATGGCCGGAGCTGGTTTACCGATTCTAAGATTATTTAAAAAAGTAACTCTATTGAAAAAGGCCGCTCATCAGAGCGGCCTTTGTGTTTAGAGCGTAGATTTTAATTGCCGTAAGGGTCAGGCACAAAACCAATTGGAAAAGCGTCAGGGCGATGGTTACGGTTACGGCCGCGGTAGTCACGAATAATGCCGCGATCAACCAAGGCTTCATAAGAATCGTAAAACACCTTGCTCACTTGGTTGGGATAAGTGCTCTCACGTTCGAACGTAGTCGAGCCGGCAGGGTCGTAACGACGCTCACCATGGCCGGTACCCAGTTCCTGGCGGGATTCCGATTCGGCGATTGAACGTGAACGCTGCGATTTCATTGCAGACGAAGGTGCAGCAGCATCCGCGGCGGCACCCGCTTGATTGCCTTCGCTTGATTTCGATTCATAGCGGTCGTCGCGATAATCATCGTCTTCTTCGTAATTATTGTAAGTCTGGTAAATCCGCTCACGAAAAACCGCAACCCCAATCACGCCAACATTGTCCGGGCGACCAGTACGTGCCGCGTAGCTATCAGGCAGATCGGTAAAGCGGAACTGCGCAACGTCCTGCATACTCTTGCGCCAGCCGCGCACTTCCATACGTTGGTAAGGTGCAAGCACGTAGCCGGTTTGCGAAGCGCCAGCGGTTTGGCCGCTAATTGCATTCACACCATCGACCGAAAGCACCGCCAGCACGCGTTGACCGGTCTGGTTTTGCAATACCACCGCATAGCGATGGCCGGGGCTGCCTGCGACATAGGTCTGGTTGCGGTCGAAATAGCTTTCCAGCGTACTGTAGCGATCCATATCGCGGATTTGAATATCGACCAAGTGCTCGTTTGCTCTTGAACATGCAGGCAGAGCAAATAGGGCAGTCATGGCGACCAGGGCGGATAACAGGTGTTTCATACAGATGCTCCTTTGTTGTGTGCCCATCTAAACGCACCAATGTTGAATGCGGGGTTAGGCTGTTACCGGTTAAACTAGCCATGTTTAATCAAGGTTTATTTAAGTCTTTATGCCAACTCGCGTTCTTACTGGAATCACCACCTCGGGCACCCCGCATTTGGGCAATTACGCGGGCGCCATTCGCCCGGCCATTGCTGCCAGCCTGAAGCCTGATACCGAAAGTTTTTATTTTCTGGCGGATCTGCATTCCCTAATAAAAACCGCAGACCCGGCTCGGGTACAGCGTTCCACTTTGGAAATTGCGGCTTCATGGTTAGCGGCGGGTTTGAATCCCGACAAAGTCTGGTTTTATCGGCAGTCCGATATTCCACAAATTCCCGAGCTCACCTGGCTGCTGACATGTGTTGCGAGCAAAGGCTTGCTCAATCGTGCGCATGCTTACAAGGCTGCGGTCGATATCAATAATGCCAAGCAAGAAGATGAAGATGCTGGCATTACCGCGGGTTTATTTATGTACCCGGTTTTAATGGCGGCCGATATTATTGTGTTCAATGCCCATAAAGTGCCGGTCGGTCGTGACCAGATTCAGCATATTGAAATGGCGCGTGATTTTGCGGCGCGTTTTAATCATTCGTATGGCGAGCATTTAGTTTTGCCTGAAGCGGTTATCGAAGAATCCGTAGCCACCTTGCCCGGGCTTGATGGCCGCAAGATGAGCAAGAGTTATGACAACACCATTCCCTTATTTGCCAATAAAGCGGAATTGAAAAAATTGATCGCCGGTATCGTGACTGATTCAAAATCACCTGGCGAAGCGAAAGATCCGGATAACTCGCATTTGTTTACTTTGTACCAGGCATTTTCAAGCGCCGAAAAAAGTGCTGGTTTCCGTCAGGCCTTGATCGACGGTTTGTCCTGGGGTGAAGCCAAGCAGGCGTTGCTAGAAACCATTGATGCCGAAGTGGCACCCATGCGTGAAAAATACGAAGCCTTGATCGCCAAGCCGGAATTGATCGAACAACAATTGCAGGCCGGTGCCGAAAAAGCACGTGCGATTGCTGCGCCCTTGATGAAGGAGTTGCGTTATGCGGTGGGGTTGAGGAATCTTGGTGATGCTGCATCAAAAGATAAAGCAGTCGTGCTGAAAAAAGCTTTACCGGTGTTCAAGCAATATCGTGAAAATGACGGCAAGTTTTATTTTAAATTCCTGAACGCCAATGGTGATTTATTATTGCAAAGCCATGCGTTTGATACGCCGAAGGATGCTGGAAAGTACATTGCAGATTTGAAAGCAGGCGCCATAGTGCTTTCTCAATTAAATGTAGCTGCAAGTTTTGGTAGTGATGTTCAAACACCTGATATTGAGAAAGCGCTTATAGAACTGCGGGCAGCACAGTAATCCGAGTGACCGTAGGGTGGGCATCGCCCACCCTACTTAAATAATTACGATGACCAACTATGGCTAATCTTGCACTGATTCTATTCGCACCCTGGTTCGCGATTCTTACCTGGTGTTACTGGAAGTTTCCTAAAACACACATCGTCAATGCATCACGGCGGCGTTTTGATGTTATTGCTATTTTGATCGCAGTAATCGCCAGTGGATTGGCAATGCGATGGGCCTATTCCTTTGACTGGAAAGATGCGGGACCATTGTGGCCACAGGTGGTTGCCACCTTGTCGGCATACAAAGCATTTTTGATCGTGATGATTATTGCGTTCTGGATTCGCGCGAAAAGATTCAAGATCAAAAAAATAAAAACGTAGGAGCGAGCTCTGCTCGCGAATAACGCTGCAATAAACTTCATTCGCGAGCAGAGCTCGCTCCTACTGATTTTCGTGGGAGCGCCGTAAGGCGCGAATGGTCTGCGACAATGCCGAGCAATTCGCGGCTTACGCCGCTCCCACGGGCTGAAATAAAATCAACGCGTGCGTTGTAAATCATCGAGTAATGCACGCAGGAAGCGTGCCGCTTCGCCGCCGGTGCAGGCACGATGATCAAAGGTCAGCGATATTGGCATGATGCGATGGGTTTCAACGCCGCCGAGTACCGGCACCAACTCGTGAAATAAACGACCGGCACCCACAATACAAACGCAGGGTGGTGTCACAACGGGCGTTGCATATTTACCGGCGAACACACCGAAATTGGATAACACAATCGTGAAGTCGCGTAATTCTTCCGGCGGAATACTGCGGGTTTTCACCAGTTCGCGAATACGATTGATGGCCTTGCGGGCATCCTGGGCATTCATGTTTTCGCAGTTTCGTAATGCAGGCACAAACAGACCATCATCGGTATCCACAGCGATTCCAACATCGACTTTTGAATGACGGCGCAATGTGCCTTCCTTGCCATTGAACCAGGAGTTCAAAGCAGGCACTGCTTGCGATGCCACCACGAGTGAGCGAATCAAGCGTACGGTGATGTCTTCGCCTGCTGGCCATGAATGAATATCGGCATCGTCCATCAAGGTCGTAGGGACGACTTGCGCATGCGCTTCGGTCATCACGCGGATCATATTGCGACGCACACCGCGAATCGGTTGATCGACGTCTAGTGGAGCATCTGCTTTCTTTAGGGTAGGCGTGGAAGAAGGTGCACGAAGAACGGGTGTAGCAGGGGCGCTAAATAAATCGGTTGTATTCGCCTCCACTATCGCGGCCACTCTTCCGGGGGGGGAGGGGAGGTTTGCCGCATCCGAGATTTTCGCACTGCCATTGGCCGCTGCATTTTTAACATCACTCATCGTGACAACACCATCGGCACCGGTGGCAGATACGCGAGATAGATCAATCCCCATTTTTTTCGCCAGCGCACGCACGGCAGGCACCGCTTTGACACCGCCAACTGTGAGCGTTTGTTCGCTGCGAATGGCATCGCTGCTTTGCATGGCACCCACCACGGTGCCGGCGTCGGCCGATTTTTCTTGTGTAGGAGCGGCTTTAGCCGCGATTGTACTTTCAGCTTGCTCAGTAGGTTCAACATTCGCGGCTGACATCGCTCCTACGGGTTCAACATTCGCGGCTGACACCGCTCCTACGGGTTCAGCATTCGTGGCTGCATGCGCGGCACCATGTTGATGGCCGGTGTCCTGGGCTTCAGCGCGCTGTGGAAGATTCATGTCCATTACAAATTCCACCAGCAGTGCGCCCGTGTTGATCACATCGCCCGGTCCACCGGCGAGCTTCAGTATTTTTCCAGATACCGGTGAAGGTAATTCAACAACAGCTTTTGCTGTTTCCATCGAAACCAGCGGTTCGTCCAGCCGAATTACGTCGCCGACTTTTACCATCCATTCGACAATCTCGGCATCGGGCAGGCCTTCGCCAAGATCGGGGAGATAAAATATTTTTGTATTGCTCATGTTTTTCTTTCTCGAAATGGTTTGTCGCAGATTTTTCGCGGCTTATGCCGCTCCCACGCTGCTCCTAAACGGACAGCGTCCGCTTCACAGCAGCAAGAATTTTTTCCACACTTGGTAAATACTTCATTTCCAGTCTGAATAATGGAATATGGGTATCGTAGCCGGTAACGCGTTCTACCGGTGCCTGTAAATCGTAGAGTGCTTCTTCGGCTAAACGTGCAGCAATTTCGGCACCGAAGCCTGCAGTTTTTGCGGCTTCATGAATAATCACGCAGCGTCCAGTTTTTTTCACCGATTGCAAAATCGTATCGAAGTCGAGCGGTTTCAAACAGGCAACATCAATCACTTCGGCATTGATACCTTCTTTCGCGAGTGCATCTGCAGTTTCAAGGGTTTCTTTTATTTGCGAGCCCCAGCTGACCAAAGTTACATCGCTGCCGTCGCGTAAAACAAAGCAAACGTCGAGCGGCAATGCTTCGCCGTCGTCGGGAACTTCTTCTTTGTACTGCCGATAAATACGTTTTGGTTCGAAGAAAATAACCGGGTCCGGGTCACGAATCGCCGCAAGCAATAAACCGTAAGCGCGCTGCGGTGAAGAGGGCATTACCACGCGCAGTCCCGGCACATTGGTGAAGATCGATTCATTGGCTTCAGAGTGATGTTCCGGCGCACGGATACCGCCGCCCCAGGGCACACGCAGCACCATCGGGCAGGTGAGGCGACCACGTGTGCGATAACGCATACGGGCCGCGTGGCAAATAATATGATCGATCATCGGGTACATAAAACCATCGAATTGCGCTTCGGCAATTGGCTTCATGCCCTGGGTCGCCAAACCGACCGTCAGGCCTGCAATCGTGGTTTCATCGAGTGGTGTATCGAGTACGCGTTGGTCGCCGAATATTTGTTGCAGACCTGCGGTGGCGCGAAATACGCCGCCGTTAATGCCGACATCTTCGCCAAGCACGAGCACGGTTTCATCATGCCGCATTTCATAGGCGAGTGCTTGTGTGATCGCTTCAATTAATGTGATGGCAGCCATTAGCGTTTCTCCCACGCAATGGCGTCGGCACGCTGGGCCAGAACATCGGCCGGCATATCGCCATACAAATAATCGAACATGGCTTCAACCGGTTGCACTTTGGTTTCGAGATAGGCATTTACTTCAATGTCAACCAGGCGCCCGCATTCTTCCTTCCAGGCGGCTTCTTCAGTTTCGCTCCACAATTTTTCATTGATTAAAAAAGTACGCAAGCGGGTAATCGGTTCGCGCTCCCAGGCCGACTTTACTTCGGCGTCATCGCGATAACGGCGGGCATCATCGGCGGTGGTGTGATCGGCAAGTCGATAAGTGACAAATTCAATCACGCTGCCGCCGTGACCATTGCGAGCAAGCTTCAAGGCGTGATCCATGGCTGCGCGCACGGCAATAATATCGTTGCCATCGACTTGCAGGCAATGCAGACCGCCGGCAATACCTTTTTGTGCCAGTGTTTTCGCACCGGTTTGTGCTTTACGCGGCACTGAAATTGCCCAGCCGTTATTGATGATGCACAAAATAAACGGCAGCGTATAAGCACCGGCCGAATTGATTGCGGCATAAGTATCGGTTTTTGATGAGCCGCCATCGCCGACACAGGAAACTGCTACGCGCGGTTCACCGCGTAATTTAAAAGTGAGCGCGGCACCAGCTGCATGCAGACATTGGGTAGCAATCGGCACACAAAATGCATAATCGTGTGGCGGGCCGGAAAAATTATTGCCGCGTTCATCGCCGCCCCAATACATCAGCACGTCGCGTGGTTTTACGCCGCGCATAAACATGGCGCCATATTCACGATAACTTGGCGCGAACACATCGTCGTATTGCATGGCGCTGCCAATGCCGATATGAGTGGCTTCATGGCCTAAACAAGAGGCATAAGTACCCAGTTTGCCAGTGCGTTGCAGCGCGACGGCCTTGGTATCAAAACTACGGACAAACAACATCTGTTTGAATAATTCCAGAATATTATTTTTATCTTTGGCAAACTCCGGCAAATCGTCGTTGAGCAAACGACCATCGGTACCGAGGTATTGCAGATATTCAATTTCAAAATTAGCAACTATTGGCATCGTCAAAGCCCTCCCAGGCAGTCTGATAAATAACAGTCATAGGCCCCTAAAGG
Source organism: Arenimonas sp. (assembly GCA_043721835.1). Lineage (GTDB taxonomy): Bacteria > Pseudomonadota > Gammaproteobacteria > Xanthomonadales > Xanthomonadaceae > Arenimonas. The sequence goes on from JAYSQD010000052.1 coordinate 19,083, forward strand.
CAAGCCGTTCGCAGGCGAATGGATAAAAAAACCCAGCCGGAGCTGGGTTTTTTAAGGTTTGCCAAGCGCAATTTAATTGCTCGGGGTCGAAGGTGGCGCAATCCTGCGCAATTGATTGATGAACAGGGAGTAGCTTCCTTCATTGTTGTTGACATTGGTGTCGGCAGTGTCAGAAGAAATACCGGTACCGATAATCAGACTGCTAGATGCCATTGAAGCCGGTGCAGTGAAGGCGAGAATAAACTCAGGACGCGCACCACTGGCCATTGGCGTTCCAGCCGTGATTGAACACAGGAAGCGTGCCGTTGCAAAGCCAGAATCCAAAGCACAAGTCCAGCCAGCAGGTGTAATCATTTTGAAAGCGCTCGCTGGCGCATTGGTAGTGATTGCCACTGCAACATTGCGGGCAGCATCGGGGCCGTAATTGTCGGCAACGATATTGATGCGTGCGGCATAACCCACATACACCGTCGCAGGCCCGCGAGCACGAATAGCCAGATTAGCTTTTTGAGCGATGACGGTGACGAAATCCGACGCAATATTATTTGCGCTCGCCGTATCTGACTGATCTGCTGAAATCGCAGCGCTTAGGCTCAGGTCGCCATCAGGAAGATTCACTGGTATTGGAACTGCGACCGTGAAGCTGCTCAGTGCGCTGGCCGCGAAGCTGAGTGCAGAGCAATTGATCGTTGTACTTGCGGCTGCCACGACAGGAGCCGCACAAGTCCAGCCACTCGGCGCACTGATGCTTACGCCACCGATTGCGGCATTAAGCACAAGACTCACGCGAGCATTATTGACCGCCAAAGATTCGCTCAGATTGCGGGCATCGACCGTAAATGTCGTCGTGCTACCGGCATTCACTGTTGTGCTTGGATTGCTGACCGCGACGGCCAAATCGACATCGACGAATGCTTTTGGTTTCACATACAAAACCACCGGGTCATGGTCGGATACGCGGGCCGGAACGTCGTAAACACCCGCTACGGTTTGCGTATAAACGCCAAACAGTATTTCGGCAAAGTCCGAGTTCAGGCGTGCATGTTCGGAACGAATGCCGGCATCCATCAGCAAGGCTTGGTTGACCACGGCGTGATCAAGCGATTGCGAACTGCCGTCGAACGAGAATGAATATTTGTCGGAAGGAGCGCTGACCGTGGTCATATTGGTCAGCGGAGTGCTGACGACAAAGCCGGAGCGGTTTACCACAGTGCCGGCCGCTGTTTCCTGACCGGTAATGATGCCCATTGAATCAACATAGCCATCGCTAAATTCAAAGGCATTGAAGTCGCCCAGTAACATGATTTTTTCATTTGGATTTGCCAGCTGGCGTGCCTGAATCAATGCCGCCAGCGACTCTGCCTGCTTCAAGCGTTTGCCACGAATGCGTGCGCCATTAGTGGCCCAACCATTGGAACCTGCCGCCGTATCATTCACACCGCTCAATGAGCGCAAATGATTGATCAATACGGTAACCGGATACGAAGCCCCATTTGCATGATGCACAATCGCTTGCAGACGCAGGGTCGGGCGGTCGTTCAAGACCGAGGTGCTGCTGTCGGGATTGGTGAGTAACTCATTTTTGTTTTCCTGAGTCACGCTGAGTACTTCAACCCGAGGAGTCGTGCCACCACCCACTATTTTCGTGCTGACGAGGAAGCCGACATCGATACCGCCGACGTCATTGCCTTCAACCAGATACGGAACGTAGTTTGGTGCGCTATTGCAAGCAGATACCGGCACACCGCCCGCTACTTGGCCATTATTGATCGTGGTGGCCAGACTTTGCAGCACGCTCAAATTTTCAACTTCGACCACGCCGAGAATATCGGGTGTTTTGACATATTCGCAAATCGCGTTGGCAGTTTTGCCGAGGCGATTATTCAATGCAGTCGGCGTCAGGATCGGATCGCTGGTAGCGGGATCATTCACGCTGTCAAAAAAGCGCAGCAAATTGAAACCGGCAACGGTAAATTCTTCCGGGCTAGCCGTGCTTACAGGCGTAGGAATAGTTACCTGGGTGTAGGTTTGGCCCGCGTAAGGCACCAAGGTGTAAGCGCCGAAACCGTAATCGAGCACGCCAGAAATATTGCTGAGCGTATCGCCAACGCTGGCGTTCATTGCAACACCACCGAAGCCGGTACTTTGCACACGAATACGTTCGGGATTGCTGTCCCACACATCAACGCCGGGCGGGGTTGCGTAAGTATCGAGAACGCTGATGCCTTTCTCGCGGAACGGGCGCGTCACGCCAGGCAATACACCATAGAACACGTCGGTACCAGTCGAGGTCGCATTGGCCTCATTGATATTTCCTGCGGCAGGAGCCACCACAGTAAGTGAAGCGGTAACGCGCATACCTTCATAGCGCTCCAAAGAAGTCAGCGAGCTGGCAGCGTTGGCGTCAGCTGATGTCAGCGTGATGGAAGCGGGCAGTGAATTGCCGCTGCTTAGCACGGCATTGATAACTGCGCTGGACAATTCCGTCAAAGCCAATTGGTTTGAAGAGGAGGGAATAAATTCTACGACCGTACCGGTAACGAGTATAAGGTTGCCGACTGCCACGGTCGGCGCGCTGCTGGTAAAAACAAAAATACCTTGCGAAGTCGCAGGGTTTGCATCGATATCCGCATCGGCGGTTTGCATGAAGAAACCATTGCTGCGTAAGCCCGTCACGATGCCGCGCGTTGTGACGCTTGTACCGACCAGTGGCGAAGTAGCACCACTACCTTGAATGCTATGAATTTCGGTGATGGCAAAATCGTCGTTTGTAATACCGCCGGAACCCTGTCCATCAAGCACAGTCGCACCAGTGACATTGGTGATATTGACGAAATAGCTTTCGTTCGGCTCTAGCGTGGTATCGCCATTCACCAGAACACTGAAAGTGTAGTTGCTGCTTCCGGCAGCAATGGTTTGAGCCGTCAGAGTTTTCCCGACGTAGTCGTTATTGGCAGTGGTAGCCGTGTTGTTCGCAGTGGCGATATCAAACGTGACGCCGCCAGCAGGCGCTGGCAATGACAGGCTGACGGTGAATGTAGTCGTCGTCGTACCGGCATTACCTTCAACGACGTTGACATCATTGATCGACAAGTTAGGAGTAGCGCTGACCGTGCCTGCAGTAATCGAGAAATCATCGATGGCAAGACCATCGTCAGCACCGGTAGCATCAGTATCGGTCCAGCGAATCCAGAACGTCGCGCCATTGGCGATACTCAGAGCGGAGATGCTGCTGCTTTTCGCGGTGCGATCAGCGGCGGCGTTGCCATTTTTGGCACCAGTGGTGGCGGTATCCGGTGTTACGAAATTCAATGCAGCAACACCTGTCCATGTACCTGTTACGAGGTCGGTCGAGTTTGTGCTGTATTCGAAATTGATCTGATCAGTGCGCGCAGCCGTACCCAAACGCCATTGTTCACCGGTGTAGGCAATATCGAGACTAGATAGCGAGCTGCCGGTGTTATTGGTAAAGCATGCACCAATAAAGGAAATCAGGGTGCCACTGCGCAAACCGCCGAGCGCTCGGTCGGTGGCGGCTGCAGCACCGTAGCTATACGTGTCGCCGGACGTGCTGGCACCGGTGTCGACTGCGTATTGCTCGTTGTCGCGAGCGCCGCCGCCGGTCTCGGTCATAAACCAGCCCGGTACTGTCAAGTTATTGGTGGTGCTGCCAGCGGTATTGGAAAGGGTGTCGAAATTCTGGGTATAAGCGCCCCCCGTCAATGACACGCATTGTGCAAAAGCTAATCCCGGCACAATAAACAAACATGTTGCTAAAAGTTTTATCCAACCGCGCATACCCACTTCCCCTGTTATTTATTCAATATCACGTGACCCGCGAGTCTAACCAAGCTTTGCTTCGAAATCATGACCATTTTTTATTTGCGAAGAATTCGTGAAGAAGATGCGCTAAGCTGTTGATACTTCGTTTGCCAGTGCGCCATCTAATGAACCAGCCCCCCAACCAACGTCCTCTTGAGCAAGAAATTACCACCGACTTGCGCGAACGCCTGAGTTACAGCGGCTATTTGCAGCTCGACATTTTGCTGTCGGCCCAGCAGCCTTTGTCGAAGCCGGTGCATCACGATGAATTGCTTTTCATTATCCAGCACCAAACTTCCGAGCTATGGATGAAGCTGGTGATTCACGAACTCACTGCTGCGATCGCACATTTACGCGCGAATAATTTGGACCCCTGTCATAAAATTTTTTCTCGCGTCAAACACATCCAAAAACAATTGACCGAACAGTGGTCGGTGCTGGAAACACTCACGCCATCGGACTACATGGGCTTTCGCGATGTGCTTGGGCCAGCGTCGGGATTTCAATCATTGCAATATCGCGGCATTGAATTTCTGCTTGGCAATAAAAACGCCGACATGCTGCGAGTCTTTGCGCATGATCCTGAAGGCCAGGTTTGGCTGAAAAATATTCTTGAAGCGCCAAGTTTATACGACGAATTTTTACGCTATTTATTCAATCAAGGCTATGGCATTCCAAAAGAATGCATCGAGCGTGATTATTCGCAAGCCCATCAATTTCAAGAAGCCCTGATGCCGGTATTTGAAAAAATTTACGAAGACACCAAAGCCAATTGGGATGCTTATCATCTCTGCGAACAGCTAGTCGATATTGAAGTGAACTTCCAACTTTGGCGCTTCCGCCACATGAAAACCGTCGAGCGCATCATCGGCTATAAGCGCGGAACCGGCGGCAGCAGCGGCGTTCAGTTTTTAAAGAAAGCGCTGGAATTGAGCTTTTTCCCCGAGCTGTTTGAGGTTAGAACACTTATCGGTCCCGGAAAATGACGCGCCGCAACATAGACAATATTAGACGCGCAGGCGCTTAGCGGTTACATTCGCCTTGATTTCAAGGCTGGGGGTTCTCCCCGGTCCTGCTCTAGAAACCAGGGAGAATTTAATGAGTGCTGAAACAAATGATGCGGTGGCACTACCGCAATTTAAAAATGTATTAGGACATCCAAAGCCTTTATGGATGCTGTTCATGACCGAATTCTGGGAACGCTTTGCGTTCTACGGCATTCGCTGGGCACTTACCTTATATATCGTTGCACAGTTCTACAATGGCAGTGCTACCGGTGAAAAACCCGCTGGTGAACTTTATGGTGCTTATCTGGCACTCGTGTATGCCGGTGCGATTTTTGGTGGTTATGTTGCGGACAAATTGATTGGATATCAACGATCGATTTTAATCGGTGCCATATTCATGGCAGTCGGATTTTTCATGATCACGGCGGCTGACAGCAGTCTTTTCAAATTTGGTCTGGCCACTATTATCGTCGGCAACGGTTTGTTCAAACCGGTGATCTCCACCATGGTGGGACGCCTTTATTCAAGCAGTGATTTGCGTCGTGATTCGGGCTTTACCATTTTCTACATGGGTATCAACCTGGGTGCATTTCTGGCGCCGATCTTCACGCAAATATTGGCACAGAAGATTTTTGGCACCGATGCCATGCCCGATTATAAAATCGTGTTCATCTCTGCCGGCGTGGGCATGATTATTAGCCTGATCTGGTTCTGGTTTGGTCGTAAACAACTCGAAGGTATTGGCGCGCCGCCAGAAGCATTTAAGGGTCTGGGCCGTTCGGCTCTGGTGGCTCTGGGTGCGTTGGTCGCGATTCCAGTCTTCTTCTTCCTGCTGACTATCGACGCGAAAGTATTGCTGGGTATTTTAATCGCCCTGATCATCATTCCGGCGGTTTTGCTGATGATAGAAAGTATTCGTGAAGGTGCGGTTGCACGCGACAAGATGATTGCGATGTTGATCATCCTGGCCTTCAATATTCTGTTCTGGATGTTCTTCGAACAGGCTGGCAGCTCATTCAACTTCCTGGCCGAGAAAATCGTTGATCGTGATTTTTCGGGTTGGATATTTCCGACTGGCTGGTTTCAAAGCGTGAACTCGATTGCGATTATTGCACTGGCTCCGATCATTGCCTGGATATGGGTAAAGATGGGCAACCGCAACCCATCTATCCCGCGAAAGTTCAGTCTTGGCCTTATCTTTAATGGTTTGGCATTCCTGCTGCTGATGTTTGCCTTGTCAAAACTGGTTGATGCAACCACTTTCAAAATTCCGTTCTGGACCTTGTTCATGGTGTACGTGATTCAGTCTGTTGGCGAGCTCTGCTTGTCGCCCATTGGCTTGTCTATGGTGACCAAACTTGCGCCATCGAAATTGACTGGATTTGCCATGGGTACCTGGTTTATGTCGATTGCTATCGGCAATAACCTGTCGGGTATTTTCGCCGGTGAAGTCAGCGGCGAAGGCGGCATGACAACGGGCTCGGCATTGCAAGCTTATACCTCTGGCTTCTGGGCCCTGATGATTTCCGGCGGCATCTTGTTGCTGATCGCACCACTGGTCAACAAATTGATGCATGGCGTGAAATAATTTTTGCAATATGATAAAAAAAATC
>JAYSQD010000053.1:0-10472 GCA_043721835.1 Arenimonas sp.
CTACAAAATCAGACCTTAGATTTCAAGGGTTTTTTCTCGCCTGCTTCAATACGAAAATCCAGACGATTTTGCAGTGGTGGTGTCGGGCAGGTCGAGAAAGTCGTAAAGGCACACGGCGGGTTATAAGCCAGATTAAAATCCACCACGGTTATTCCCTTTTCACCCGGATTTTTCGCATACAAAAAACGTGCGGCTGAATAAGTTTCGTGACCACTGGTGCGGTCGGCAAAAATCAGGAATAAACGACCATCGCCTTCATCCACAGCGTCAAGACTGTACTGTTTTCCGTCCTTGGTAAACACCACTTTGCCCGGGTTTGCCATTTGCTCGACCATGCCCAGAATATTCATGATTTCGATTTTCTTGCCGGGTTCATTCGGAATAAAAGTCGCTTGGAAACGATAGTCTTTGCTGATATCAAAATATTCGATACCCGGAAATTGCTGTCTTGTCGCTGCAAGTGCATTACGAACACGCAGTGCGTAGCGATCGCCACGCTTGATCACGATAAAGCTGGCATCGCCTTTATTGAAGCCGACCACAGTCGGTTCACCATCAAAACCCACATCAGCATCCGATAAAAGATGGGCGGTGCCAGATACTGGTTTTCCATCAATGGTAATATCACTTCCGCGTTCGGCTTGCAGCGTAATTTTGCCAGCCTTGGTCAAGGTCAACATGCCGATGCGAGCAGGCCCAACCGCTAATTGTGTGCCGTTATCTTTACCGCTGCCAACGCGCGTGGTGCCCACTTCAATCCAGTGCATACCCACAAGCGACAACCACCCGGCAGGTAGCAGCAATCTATCGAGTCGTGCATTCCGTTCTTTTTTAACTTCTCTTTCGTAGGCAAGTTTTGCCGCGTTTTTCGACGCATTTGCATTGGCGTCTTCCGGGCTTGGCGCATTGCTACAGGCATTTAATCCCAGAGCCATCAGCACTACTAAACTTAAACCGATTAATTTATTCATGTTCATTAAACCTCAGCGACCACGTAAAAAAAGTTTATCCAATTCTGCTTTCGTCAATTGCACCCAGGTCGGGCGGCCATGATTGCATTGACCCGAGCGCTCGGTGGCTTCCATGTCACGCAAGAGCGCGTTCATTTCCGGAATCGTCAAACGTCGGTTGGCACGCACCGATGTATGACAGGCCAGCGTTGATAATAACTCGTTACGGGTTTGTTCGAGTGTTTGGCTGCTGCCATGTTCACGCAAATCGCTGAGCACATCGAGCACGATTGTTTTGGGATCAATGTCAGCCAATAATGCGGGTACTGCACGAATACTCAAGGCCTGCGGGCCGCTGCGGCGGAGCTCAAAGCCCAGTTCCGACAAAGCCTGATGATGCTGTTCGGCGACATCGGCTTCACGCTCACTGACTGAAATTGCCATCGGCACCAATAAAGTTTGCGAACGAATACCCTCGGCATTTTTCGCGGCTTTCAAACGCTCGTAGGTAATGCGTTCGTGCGCTGCGTGCATATCGACCAGAATCAAACCCTGTTCGTTTTCCGACAAAATAAAAATGCCATGTAATTGCGCCAACGCAAAACCCAATGGCGGCGCCTGGGTTTCGTCGGCCACCGGCATTTGCAAAGCCTGGCTGTTGGAACTGGGGGCGCGATACAAAGATGCATATTGTGATAAATAATTCGCGGGTGGTGTTTCACGAACGGGCAAACCCAAACCCGACTGTGCGGGTGCGGTTTCATTGAGTGCATAACTGCCAATGGTTTGTACCCGGCTCTCGACTGCACCAGCGCGCGCACCAGCTAATGCTTCATGCAAAGTGCGATAGATAAAATCATGCACCAAGCGACCATCACGAAAACGCACTTCGTGTTTAGCAGGATGTACATTGACATCGACCCGGCGTGGATCGAGTTTCAGGAACAAGACAAAACTCGGATGCCTACCGTGAAAAAGTACATCGGAATAAGCCTGACGAACGGCGTGAGCGACTAATCGGTCTTTGATCGCACGACCATTTACATAAAAAAATTGCTGATCCGCCGACGAGCGCGAAGCCGTTGGCAAGCCGACCCAGCCCTGCAAACTTAAACCAGCGCCACTATGATCAATGGCAATACTTTGCTGGGTAAAACTTTCGCTCAAGGCTTCAGTAATGCGTTGATGATGCTCGGCCCAATCCTGATTCGGACGATAGTGCTTAGTCAATTTGCCATTATGCGAAATCCGCAATTCCACCAGTGGTTTTGCCAATGCCAATGAACGTAACCAGTCTTCAATATGATTGAGTTCCGTGCGCTCGGCCTTCATGAATTTGCGACGGGCCGGTACATTGAAAAACAAATCCCGCACTTCGATCGTGGTGCCTAGCGGATGTGGATGCGGCACGACGCCGTGCACTTCACCTCCGGTAATTTCGATACGCGCGCCATTGGCCTGAGCCGCGGTTTTGGAGCTAATCGAAAAATGCGAGACCGATGCAATCGATGGCAAGGCTTCACCGCGAAAACCAAGGGTCGCGACTTCTTCGAGATCTTCCAACGAGGAAATTTTACTGGTGGCGTGACGTTGAATGGCGAGCGGCAATTCGGCTTCGGCAATGCCAGCGCCGTCATCGCGAATACGAATTAAACGCAGACCACCTTCTTCCAGTTCAACATCGACGCGCTTGGCACCGGCATCAAGTGCATTTTCAACTAATTCTTTTACGACAGACGCAGGCCGTTCGACGACTTCACCGGCAGCAATCTGGTTGATTAAAGTATTGGGTAATTGGCGAATCGGCACGTCAGGCAACCACGGATATTCAAGCCACATGATACATCGCGGGAGCAGCTGTCTGCATTTGTGATTATTGTGGGAGCTGGTTCACCAGCGATTGAATCTTCACGATAATCGCAAACTCACCGGTATTCGCGCCTGACGGACGCTGCCACGGTTCTTTTATTTCGGCGCAGTCACGCTTGGAATTATCAGGCGCTCGCCAACACGCACATCATCATTGCGTTTGTTATTGGCGAGCAAAATAGTGCCTAGCGGCACACCATGCCGACTAGCAATCTGGCTGAGGGTTTCGCCGCGACTTACTACATATTGCATTCCGCGAGCATCCTCGTCGTTACGTTCCTGCTGGGCAGCGAACCAAGTGCCAGGAGGCGCTTGTTCCGAGAAATATTCACGCACACCGCTGACCACTGCCGAGGCAAGGCGTTCACGATGAGCAGGATCGGATAATTTTTTCTCTTCGTTGGGATTGGTGATGAAGCCGGTTTCAATCAACATCGAGGGCACGTCGGGCGAACGCAATACAACAAAATTGGCGTGTTCAACATTAGGCTTGTGGGCTTTGCCAAGGTCTTTCAAAGAACCCAATACTTCATCGGCAACATCTTCCGAAACCCGCATCGTCGCGCTCTGTGACAAATCCAGCAAAACAGCAGCGAGATTTTTATCTTTCGCATCGAGAGAAACGCCGCCGACCAAGTCAGCGGCATTTTCCTTATCAGCTAACCAGCGTGCGGCTTGCGAGGAGGCACCTTTTAACGACAACACGAACACGGATGAGCCATTGGCCTGACCATTTAATGCAGCGTCGGCGTGAATGGAAATAAACAAATCGGCTTGCGCTCTGCGCGCACGCATATAGCGGTCTTGCAGGACAACGAAAGTGTCGTTGTCACGCACTAAAAATGCTTTCATACCGGGTTCGGCATTAATTTGTTTTGCCAATTCGCGTGCCGTGGCCAACGTAATATTTTTTTCTTTCACGCCGCTAGGGCCACTTGCACCGGGGTCTTTACCACCATGACCAGCGTCGATGGCAATAATCAAATCGCGGTGGCTATTGCCTAAAACACTCTGCACTGTTTTTGTCGCCGGCAAACGCGAAGAAGATTTATTTTCTACTTTGATATCGGCTTGCTGAATTTCTCTGGTTTCAATAACGGCGGGCTTTACTTCGACTTTGGGTTCTAAAGTAAGCACGTCTTTCATGGCGGCTTTTATATCGGCCACTTTGCTTTCAGAAACCTTGTTTTCAGAACCCCTGGAAGCAGTCGGGTTGGTGTTGCTTGCGATAGTGGAAGCGGGTTTTGCATTCGGGCTAACGAGCTCAATGACCAAACGGGTATTGGCACCGCTGCCTTCAATATGCGATTTGGTTTGCACGCTTTGGCTTAAATCAAACACCACACGCAAAGTACCGGGCGATGGTTGGCCGGTACGTACTTTACTGATGACGCCATTGGCGCCCGGCAATGTAAAGCTGCCCGAAGTCGCGGTTGCCGGCAAATCCAATACCAAACGCTCGGGATTGCTCAGGGTAAAGACTTTGTAGCTGGATTTTTCGCTGAGGCTAAGCTCGGCCTGGGTTTGGCCGTCCATGGCGAGCAGTTTGAGATCCTTTAACTGCGCAGCACTCGCATACATCGGGGCCGATAGCATAAGCATCAGGCCGACTTTGCAGAGATTTGGCGATGTGGCATTAGTGCGCATTGCAGGATTGAACCACCGGAACATGCAATTTGCAACAGTTTTTCCTTAAAAATCCTATACCTGGGCACTATTGTTCGCAAATGTTTAAGAAGAGGCTCGGAAACCCGCCATTTTACTGACTCGGGCTAACCAAGCCGCGCCTGTTTCGGTGTCTGAGCGCAAAACTGCAAGCCGACCTTCGCCATGCGGCTCCAGCTCAATCAATAAATCAGCCTTTGGCAGCGCGCCCTGCCCGCGCTCTGGCCATTCCACCAGCCAAAGCACGGTGTTTTCGGCCACTTCGTCCAAACCGAGAAAATCCAACTCGCCCGATGCCGCAATTCGATACAAGTCCAAATGCGCGGCTTCACCTTTGGCAATCGGGTAGCGCTCAATCAGGGTATAGGTCGGGCTTTTGATTGGGCCGGTAACGCCCAAATCACGCAATAAGGCACGGGCAAGTGTGGATTTACCTGCGCCAATTTCGCCATATAAATAGATAACGCCTACACTCGGCTTGGCCTGCGCCAATAATTGGCCCAGGCTTTCGGTCGCTTCCGGGTCATCCAGAACAATTTTCATTCGCTTGCACTCATTCCGGATTTGCCAGTCTTCTGAGGTGCGGAAATAAATCCGAGGGTAGCAATCCGCGTTCACCGCCAATTTTAGCGGCGGCATCTCCAGCAGCGCCATGCAATAAGGCGCCAAGGCTTGCCGCATCGAACAATGATAATTTTTGCGCACACAGGGCGGCAATCACGCCGGTAAGCACATCGCCCATGCCACCAGTTGCCATGCCGGGGTTGCCGGCATCAATAACACGGGTTGTTTCACCCGGCGCGCCGACCAAAGTACCTGCACCTTTCAATACCACTACACACTGGTATTTTTTTACCAGCGCATCAATTGCATCAAAACGATGCGATTGGATTTGCTGATTGCTCACGCCTAATAAGCGTGCGGCTTCACCGGGATGTGGCGTAAGAATGGCTTGCGGTAAAGGCTGTGGATTTTCAGCCAATAAATTCAGGCCGTCGGCATCGAGAATTAAACTTTTTTTCGATGCAATCGCGCAATCAAACAAGGTCTGGCCCCAATCATTTTGACCAAGCCCAGGGCCGACCGCCAATACATCAGCTTTCTCGATCAAGGGTAATAAGGCCGCAGCATTTTCTACCGCATGAGTCATTGCCTCGGGTCTTGCGGCGACCAAGGCTGACACTCCTTCGGTACGCGTTGCCACACTTGCTAAGCCTGCACCGACACGCAAGGCCGCTTCAGCACACAAGCGAACGGCACCGCCCATGCCGACTTCGCCTCCAATGCAAAGCACATGACCAAATTCGCCTTTATTGGAATTGGCATGGCGTGGTGCCAAGCCTTCCGATAAGTAGGCCGATGTTAGTAACAAAGCCGCGGGTGAAAAACTGCTTTGAACACTTTCGGGCAAACCCAGATTATCGTGCTGAACCTTGCCGCAAAAATCGCGCGCCGAGCCCGTATAAAGTCCGCGTTTAGCTGCAATAAAACTCAGCGTTCGCGTAGCATGAATACAAATTCCCGCAGCCGTTCCGGTATCGGCATTAATGCCTGACGGAACATCCAGCGCCAGCACAGGTAAATGGCTGGCATTGATCCGCTCAATAAGTGCTTGGGCAACACCTTCGGGCGGCCTTGATAGACCGATGCCGTATAAAGCATCGACCCATAATTCAACCTCTGGCAATTGCCCATCAAACGAGTCTGTACGTTCGCCTAAAGCCCGCCATTCGGAATACGCACGACCGGCATCGGCCGTGCGTGGGCTGCCGCCGGGTAACATCATGATTTTGACTTTGATCCCCGCCTGCCTGAGCAGACGCGCCAATAAATAACCATCGCCGCCGTTATTACCCAGCCCGCAGGCAATACCGACGGTGCCTACCTTCGGCCATTTTTTGTGAATCAGGATCATCGCCGCCGTGCTGGCGCGAGTCATCAACTCGTAACCGGGCGTGCCGTAATCGCGAATGGCCATACGGTCCATGTCACGAACTTGTTCGGTGCGATACAAAGAAAGCGGAGAATTCATCGGTTGATTCTATACTTAGCCGATGCATGACTATACCCAGCTCGCAAACGATATTCGCCATTGGGGCCGCGATTTAGGCTTTGCCGATGTCGGCATAAGCGGCGTGCAGCTTGGTGATGACGAACACTATCTCGATCAATGGCTGGCGGAAAACCAACACGGCGAAATGCACTATATGGCCGCCCACGGCAGCAAACGTGCGCGGCCTGCCGAATTAATTCCGGGCACGGTTCGGGTGATTTCGGTACGCATGGATTACGGCACTGGCGATGATGCCGGCGCCTGGCAAACCCTGAACGACCCGACCCAGGCCTATGTGGCACGTTACGCACTGGGCCGTGATTACCACAAAGTATTGCGTGCACGTTTGCAAAAACTGAGCGATCGTATTCAAGCCGAAATTTCGCCGCTGGGTTATCGCGTTTTTGTTGATTCCGCACCCGTGCTTGAACGCGCCTTATCGCGTAATGCCGGACTGGGCTGGATCGGAAAAAATACTTGCCTGATTGATAAAAATTCCGGCAGCTGGTTTTTTCTGGGTGAAATTTTTGTCGATATTCCGCTGCCCGAAGATATTCCCGCCGAAGCGCATTGTGGAACCTGCACGCGCTGTATTGATATTTGCCCAACACAAGCGATTATTGCGCCCAATAAACTCGATGCACGGCGGTGCATTAGTTATCTGACGATTGAATTGAAAGGTTCGATTCCGGAAGAATTCCGCAAACCCATCGGTAACCGCATTTTTGGTTGCGATGACTGCCAATTAATTTGCCCCTGGAATAAATTTTCGAAAAAATTCGACGAACCGGATTTCCGGGTTCGCAATAATCTGGACAATGCCACGCTGCTCGATTTATTCGCCTGGACTGAAGCCGAATTTTTAACTCGCACAGAAGGTTCGGCCATTCGTCGCACAGGTTATGAAGGCTGGCTGCGTAATATTGCTATTGCGCTTGGTAATGCGCCTTCATCGCCGGAAATTATTGCTGCATTACAAACACGTGCCGAACACGATTCCGAGATTGTGCGCGAGCATGTTTTGTGGGCGATCAAACAACATACATCGCCGTAGGGGCGCCTGCTTGCTGCGCCCAAACGCCGCGATATTGCCAATGCAGGGGCGCTGCTTGCTGCGACCATATCCTGTCGTAACCGTCTGGGCGCAGCAAGCAGCGCCCCTACAAGAGCTGTGCAACAAGGGCACTCTAAAAATCGCATATCGCGTTATCCTATCCACCTTTGATTGAACTCCCAGGAACACCCGAATGATTATTCAACCGAAAACCCGCGGCTTTATTTGTACCACCACACATCCAACGGGCTGCACTGCGCATGTGGCAGAGCAAATCCGTGTGGTAAAAGCCAAGGGTAAAATTGAAAACGGTCCGAAAAAAGTTTTAGTGATTGGTGCTTCCACCGGCTATGGCCTGGCTTCGCGCATCACCGCTGCTTTTGGTTCAGATGCCGCAACTATCGGTGTATTTCTTGAAAAACCCGCTTCCGAAAATAAACCCGGCTCGGCCGGTTGGTATAACTCGGCGGCGTTTGAAGCGGCGGCGCATACTGCTGGCCTGTATGCAAAAAGCATTAACGGTGATGCCTTCTCGCACGAAATGCGCGCCAAAACCATCGAATTAATCAAGCAAGATTTAGGTCAAGTCGATATGGTGGTGTATTCGCTCGCATCACCTGTCCGTCGCTTACCCGATACCGGCGAATTAATACGTTCGGCATTAAAACCGATCGGAGAGGTTTATCAATCCACCGCAATTGACACCAGTAAAGATAAAATTATTCACTCCGAAGTTGAGCCTGCCACCGAACAGGAAATTGCCGACACCGTTACCGTGATGGGTGGCGAAGATTGGGAATTATGGATGCATGCATTACTCGATGCCGGTGTATTAGCCGATGGCGTGAAAACATTTTCCTACAGTTATATCGGCACTGAAATTACCTGGCCAATTTACTGGCATGGTGCGCTCGGCAAAGCAAAAGAAGATATGGACCGTGCCGCCGCAGCACTACGCAACTTGCTTGCGCCACTGCATGGCAGTGCCAATGTTGCGGTACTGAAAAGCGTTGTTACACAGGCATCGGCTGCGATCCCGGTAATGCCTTTATATATTTCGATTTGCTTCAAGGTGATGAAAGACCAAAAGCTGCACGAAGGCACTATCGAACAAATCGACCGCATGTTCCGTACACAAATCTACAGTTCAAGCATCACTCGCGACGATAGCCAACGCATCCGCATGGACGACTGGGAATTACGTGATGAAGTACAAAATGCCGTGCAACTTATTTGGCCGCAAGTCACGACTGAAAATCTGTTCGAGCTAACCGACTACAAAAGCTACAAGGGAGAATTTCTCAAACTGTTCGGCTTCGGCTTGGCTAGCGTGGATTACGCTGCCGACGTTAATCCTGTTGTGCCATTCGAGCCAATAACTCTCGAAGCCTAGTTCAATCTATTAACAAGCAACAACATCAGTACCCGAGGGGATCTAAATGCCAACCAGTTATTTAATTATTGCAGCGATTGCTTTTGCTGCTTTCATTTTTCTTATCATGCTTATCGCGCTTTTCCTTCGAAGAGTGGTGTCAACCAATGAAGTCCATATAGTGCAATCAGGTAAAGCAACGGTTTCTTACGGAAAAGAACACGAGGCGGGCAATACCTATTACGAGTGGCCGACATGGTTGCCTAAAATCGGTATCGTTAAAATCATATTGCCGGTTTCGGTTTTTGATGGTGATTTAGAAGCCTATGAGGCTTACGATAAAGGCCGCTTGCCGTTCGTGGTCGATGTAAAAGCATTCTTCCGTATTTCAGATTCCAATTTGGCAGCGCAACGTGTGAGTTCTTTTGACGAATTACGTAGCCAATTACATGCCATCTTGCAAGGCGCGGTGCGTACCATTCTGGCCTCTGCCGACATTGAAGAAATCATGCAGGGCCGCAGTCAATTTGGCGAAGCCTTTACGCGTGAAGTGGAAGCACAATTAGTCAACTGGGGTGTATCTACCGTCAAGAATATCGAGCTGATGGATATTCGCGATTCCAGCGGCTCGCATGTCATTAAAAACATCATGGAAAAGAAAAAATCCCTGATTGAAATGCAAAGCCGTATTGAAGTGGCCGAAAACATGAAGCGTGCAAGCATCGCCGAAATTGAGGCCAAACGCGAAACCGATGTTCAGCTGCAAGACGCGCTACAAAAAGTTGGCGCGCGTACGGCTGAAAAAGACAAAGCCATTGGTATTGCCAACGAGCAAGCGCAGCAAGCCATTAAAGAACAGGCAAAAATCACCACCGAAAAAGAATTGGAAATCACTAAAGTTTCCGAGGTGACGTCAGCTAATATTGCGAAAGACGTACAAATCGTCAAAGCCAACCAGGACAAAGAAACCGCTGCCATTAATAAGGACATGGCCGTTATTGAAGCCGCGCAAGAAAAAGAAACCACCATCCTGGTCGCCGAAGGAACCAAGGCAACGACCATTCTGGTGGCCGAAGGTAATCTGGAAAGCAAGAAACGCGAATCCGAAGGTATTGCCTTTGAAGGTACCGCTCGCGCTGAAGCCGAAAAAGCCATGCAGCTTGCCCCAGTGCAAGCACAAATTGTGTTAGCGAAAGAAATCGGCAACAACGAAGGCTATCAAAAATATTTGATCACCATCGAGCAAGTGAAAGCCAATCAAGCAGTGGGTATCGAGCAAGCCAAAGCATTGTCACAAGCCGATCTTAAAATTATTGCCAATTCCGGTAATGTCGAAAACGGCATGAAAGGCGTGATGGATATTTTTTCATCCAATGGCGGCACTAATGTCGGCGCCATGCTCGAAGGTTTGGCACAAACCGAGCAAGGCGAAGCCTTGTTGAAAAAAGTCGGCTTGAATTCAGATAAGAAAGATAAATAAGAATAAATATCGTAGCCCGGGTCACGCTG
>JAYSQD010000054.1:0-4532 GCA_043721835.1 Arenimonas sp.
AAATTAATGCGACCATCACCATTGCCGGTTTGTACAACGTAACCATTTGAGCCTGTTGCGTAGCCTTTGTGAATAATCGTTTGGAACCCAGTGTTAGACACCATGTTTTGCCAGAATTCAATGGTGAAATCACCAGTCCCGAAGTTTAGTGAAACGTGGTGCGGTGTTGATATGTAATCCCCCGCCCCATCGAACAATCCAGACGCGCCGCCAAATTTGCTTTGCGCAGTACTAATTTGCGCATTACCGAATGCAGTCCATATTTTGCCAGTCGAATCAGTGAAAGTAGTGCTTCCATTGGTTCCGTTAAAGTGCAGCAACGCTGATACGTAAGAGAAAGCAGAAATGGGTTCCCAAGCAAATGTATGATCAATCGTTTGCCAGCTTGCTAGCCCGCTTTTAACAGATTCTATTGTCACCTTTACAGTATCGGCTACACCTCCAGGCGTGTAGGGTGTTCCCGATGTGCCGGTGAATCCTGTTTGTGTATTAACTAAAGTATTGGCCGGCTTGTAATACCGTACTGTGTAAGTTGTGCCTGCCTCTGGACCGATATTTGCGGCATTCGTATCAATCAATTGGTCTTGCTGCAACACTCGATCTCGATGCGCCCAAGCTGGTGTAATCGGTCCGGTAATTGTCGTTGATGGATACGTCAATGTGTTGATTGTCAATTTTGCTGGCGGATACGGGCGGGTTGCGCGTTGATTCAGCGTCACGTTCGCCACTGGCGCGGAAGCAATTGCGAGTTCACCACCGGTCGCGATGGTTGAAAGCTTCAGATTTACAGTATCGGTTGCGATATATTGATTTTCATCGACGGCGCCGAACCCATCGAGCATCCACAAGCGTGTGCCGATCGCATGCATCTGTGGCGTGGTGTCTCCACAGCCACGCCCGATAGTGATTTGATTCGTGGTGAAATTGATGCCTTTTATTTGCACCATCTCGCTGCCGAGAAACGCGGCCCCGCCAACCGTAAACAACCCCCCATCGCTGATAGTTCCTACCGTTATCACGGTGTCGGTTTTTGTTGCGGCAATAGTCAATAATGCGCTTGGCGCAAAATCGCCAGATGCCACTCGCTGATAATCCACAGTGCCCATGCGTGAATAAAGCGCAAAATTTACCGGTATGCCAGGGGGGCGGATTGCGGTGGCGGCCACATAACCGGCGTCGGCCGGCAGCGCCGCCAATTCCGTGGCTGGTAATACAGTGGCAAGTGAACGATACGGCACTTCAAAACCTAGCACGGCGGTGGATGCTTGCGGCGTTGGATCGGGCGCAATCCAGCCGCTGGTTTGCGGTGTGATGTAGGTTGCCAGCGGTAGTGCAAAAACGTCTTCAACGCACTCGGCTAATATTTCGCCATCCGCTGAATTTCCGTAGTCAATTTCGCCTGGCCGCAATACCAGGTTCACGCCCAGCGGCGGGTAATTCAGCACGAAAGGATCACCCGGTACCAGGCTGTTTGCCTTGCGCGACATAGTGAGTGAGAAACGCCATAGCGGTGATGATTTCGCCATCAAATCGCGCATACCGGTGCGGTTTGCCAGCTCTTGTGTTGGCAAGCCAGGGTAGTTAATGACTTGCGAAACTATGCGTCCCTGCGCTTGAATCGCGGCAAGGTTTTGTACCGTGGTGCTGGCTTCCTTGCCAGTCTTAACGTCCGTGTATTTCACCACGATCTCGTTGACGAAATCGGCGGGCGCGGGCCGCTGTGCGCTACGCACGCGCACTTCCGATTCGCTGAAAGTCGGCAAGGTGCCGATGGTGTAGTTGTTTCGCAGCAACACAATGCGAAACAAGCCGGTGTCGCGATCTTCGATTAAATTAAAACCAGCGTGGTCGGCAACAATACCGATGAATGAATCGACGCTAGTTTGTGCTGTCCATTTGAGTGTTAAGCCCAGTCCTTCGGCGTGGAATGCATCCGCCGCCGCTCTGAAATTGGCATCGACAATACTGGCACGTGCCAAGCCACGACCAACTTCCGGGTCGGTCAAGACTTGATAAACAATATGCGCCGGATTCATGCCTTGAAAACCATCGGGCAAGTTGATCGCGGCTTTTTCGGGATACCAGCAACTGCCATCACGCCAGCCAGAAACAATTCGGCGAATTAATGCGGCCCAACCTTTGATATACGGATTGTTTGAGCCGATATAACCATTCAGCCTCGGCAAGAATGTAGTCACTGCGCCTAATGATGGATAGTTGATGGTTTGCGTCACCATTACCGAACTGCTTGGCCCGCGAAACACCAAACCAAACAAGCCGCGATAGCCCGGCTGCGGGCTGCCTTGTTGCGTTGTGAGGTATGCATTCGCCGCTTGCGAACTTTCGCCCATCATCACATCCAGTTCGCCGGCAACGCCACCCTCGCGTTCGTCACCGCCGAATAATTCCGGCTTATCGACTGTGATTGTGCCACTGACGGTTTGATTGCCAGACCAGGCTTCGCGGTCGCCGATCAGTAATTTACGAAATGAATCGACCGGGCCAAGGCAAAAAATCATATGCAAATACATATGGAATTTATAGCCGGTTGTTGGTTTTTTACCGCCGCCCATTTTCTTGCTCCAATCGTGCAATGCTCAAAACATGCAGTGCGAAGTGATCACCAATTTCTAGCAAAATTTCGCCTGGAATTCCGTTTTTAATGAAATCACTCCAATCCAAACCGTGACTGGCAAACCATGGCCGCATGCCCTTGGCGCAGTACAAAGGCCGGGCGTGGTGCAGCATGACAATAGGCTCGCTCATTTCTTTCCGCCTTTGGCTTTGATTGGAATCGTGCGCAAATCGCCGTAGGAAATTAAATTAGGGTCTTCAACATACACATCGCCAAACAACATCATGATCGCCCGGCCGTCTTCGGCCGTTGGCGCATCAAAATCTTCCAGGGCTGGCGGCTTGGGGGTCGGCGGTTTTGGTGCCAGCGCGTAGCTGAGAACCGCTGACACAATCATGATAATTACGTTCCACCAAATCATATTAAGTCCTAAAAAATGGGGTCGCCGGCAAATGGGTTTTTTGTTGTCATGTACGGCATGCCGCCGTAATTCGGTGCGTTGTTGAATTTACTGACACAGACCGCAATGGTGTGGTCACAGCCCGGATGCACATCAATCACCGAGCCAGAAATTAATTGCGGTGCTTGAATATTTAATGTGAGCGTGTCACCAACATGGCTAGTCACCCAGCGCCATTCGGTAATGCCCGCACTATCGAGCCATTGAATAAATCCACCATTCCACCAACCATTTACTTGTGCGGCGAATGCAGCGGATTTAATGGTGACACCGGATACAAAATTAAGTGTTGCTGAAACCCGGTGTGCTGCGAATGCCACTTTGCAAGCAGAACCATAAAGCACATGCGGGCAATTTTTTTGATACACGCGGCGCAAGCCGGTGGCGTGCAAAGCCACTATGCCGGGCTCCAACAAAATTTGCACCGTCGCTTCACTGGGCCAGGTCACATTGGAGACATGCCCAGCCCAAACTGCACGCGTTTCGGTTTCGTCCAGGTGCATATCTTTGATGAAACAAAGTATGGTGCCGCTGGCAGGGGAAACCCGCCAGATTTCAGCAATAGGGAAATCACGCGGCACGGTGATAGTCATACCCATGCGTTTTACATCGTTGCTTTGACGAATTTTCCCCGACTGAATGGGGAGCGGTTCAAAATCGAAACCTTCAACATTCAACTTTTTGTCGTAACGACAATAACGCCATGTTTTGCCGCCCAGCGTAAAAATAAAAAGCTGGATCGGCGCACCATCGGAAACACTGAGTTCGCGGGCATTAAATGTCACGTTTCACCCCACGCCATGCCGTTGTCGATTCGGCAACATCGCCTTGCCAGTATTCAAGTTCTAAAATATCGCTATCACTGCGACACAGTGACATAAAGCTGATTTGTGCAATGTCAGTGATTGCAACGGCGATACCCAACGATGCATCGATGCCAATCGATTCAATGGTGTCTGTCAGTTCAGACGATGCCGTAATTCGTCGATAAAACACGGTGCCATTGTTTAGTTCGATGCGAATATCGCGGCGATTAATGTCACTTTGAAAATGCAAGGTGTAACCCAGCCACTCCACTTGCAACGCCGTGGCACCCGCAGTGATGGCCGCCACCACTTTGAAATCGGAATGCCAGGTCGGGATCCACAATTCACCACACTTGCCGCGCAAGCCGTACATCAGGCCCAGAAGGCTAGACACTTCGGCTTTATTGAACATTGTCCAGTCATGCACTTGACGCGTTCGTGGAATGCTTCCCCGGTCGTACGCGGTAGCAATGCCGACTTCATCGTCAAAACGTTCCACAAGACGATTAAAATCCATGGAAGGGTCGCGCACCCAGTTCGGCTTATTGGTGAGCACTGGCACGCCACGGTACAGCGTGACGGGCAATGCCGCAGGCCAATCACTTGGGCTTGCAATATCGAAGCGCACTTGCCCCGCCGAATAATCGCCGGTGAATGCCGATGCGCTAAAACTGCCGTCAATCCGCGCTGT
>JAYSQD010000055.1:0-1228 GCA_043721835.1 Arenimonas sp.
AATTTTTTACCCACATACAACCCCAGAATCCCGGCAGGGACCATCGGTCGCTCGCTCTAACCTTTCCATGCCGAGGTGAAATGCAGTAGTTGATCCGGGACTAAACCGAGCGCGTTGCTGAAGGACGGCCGCAAACAAGCACCTGCGGTGTACTGCAAGATATTGGTTGCGGGCGTTTTCTTTACATTCCTTTTTTCATCATGCCGCCGTTTTCGGACATAGCCATGATGCCGCCAGCGATCTTTGCGCATGTTCCTTTAGGTATGGCGACAAAATCATTTGCATCGTTGTCTTTGGTGGCCTGACCCGCACAGGAATGTGAGCTCTTGCTGCCAGAGCAATCGTTCATGCCCGCCTTGGCGATACCAAAACATTTTTCCATACCCGGCTTGTCGGCTGCACTTGCATGGCCGCTTAGGCCAAGGACTAACAAGCTACCGATTGCTGCTGATAAAATTTGATTATTGTTCATTTTGTTACTCCTTATTGTTGAGTTGAAAAATTCAGAATATGGCCTACATTTTTATCGTATCACCCCCTCGCTCTTTTGTTGATGCACCGCCCGCACTGAGACGCCGGCACGAGGAACCCGAGAATACGCCTAAAAGCGCAAGGAAACCCCCAAGTTGTAATTGACTTCAGAAGCCAGTTGAGTGCCATTTACATTCTGATAGATGGGGACTTGAGCGTTGAAATTAAGTGCCCAATCTTTTGCCGGACGCCATTGAATTCCCGGCGTGAGATAAATCTTTTTGGACCCCGTGTCACGCACTCCGCCTCCGGGGAGTACGCCTGGGCCGGACAAGTCTGATTTGTCCCGCGCCGCGTATTCCGCATTGACCTCGCCCACCAGGCTGAACTGATTCATACTTGGGAGTGCGTAATTGGCTCCAGCATTCAACGCCAAGAAATTGCCAAACTTATACGATTCGCTGCCATTGATCTTGTAGGAAAAATCGCCATAAGTCGTGAGGGCGGAAGAGCCCCACACTGCCGCCGCGCCCACAATAAAATCCGTGGTACCCGATCCGGGCTGCTGGGTGGCCGGGAATACTCCCGATGAATCGCCCTTCTTGGTCGAACCCGTGGGAAGCTCTACTCCGGCCAAAGCCAAAATCTCACTTGTTGCATCAGGCTTGTATAAGGAATATTTTCCATACACAGCAATGTCTCCCAGTCCTTTTGTGGTCTGTTTGACGTTGCCGTAAGAGGCGGTTTGATTAACGTA
>JAYSQD010000056.1:0-28283 GCA_043721835.1 Arenimonas sp.
CTGCGCCCTGGCCTGCGACAATCTAACAAAGGGCGCAGCAAGCAGGCGCCCCTACCGATTAAATTCATTATTAACTGATGCTTCCGCCATCCGCTGCTCGCAAGCATCATCGCCAAGTAATTCATTACCGACACAGGCAGCAGGAATCACGGGAATGGTATCGAGTGCTGCGGCGATGTCGGCCTGCACTTTCGGTGAAAGCGTCCATTCCATCCAGGCATACGCGCAATTAATATTTTTAGCTTTCGCAAGTAAATGGGTACTCTCGACTTCGGTGATTAATTCCGTCGAAGGAGGTACGGGCGTTATCAGTTTCCAATGCAATGGCAATGCGATTTTTTTCTGTACTGCAGGATTTTCAAGAAAGCGTTTATCTAAATTCTTGGAAGACCGAATACGGGCAAAATCAATGGTTTGGAATAAATTTTCGGGCAGAGAAGAATCTGCTGCGATTATCAAATCATATTGATTGCCTTCCAATTTTCCAGCCAACAGTTCATTACTATCGAGCTGTGTCGCTTTTAGCTTGCATCCAGTCGCTGTTTGAAAAGGGCTTACCCAATCAAAGGCGGCACTATTTTTGCCCGATTCAATACGTCCGTCCAAAGCTAAAATATTAAGTTCGGCTTCCATCAATAATGGGTCAATCACTTCCTGGGCATTGGATATACCTGCCGCCTTGTCTTTTTTACAGGCAAATAATGTCGCGAACGCAAGGCACAAAAAAATAATCCGGATTATTTTATTTACCGTCATTGCTCACTCCATGCGGCACATGTCCGGTCGCGACATGTTGCCGTGCACTTTCCACATTATGCTGTGAATCATCGAAAAAAATATCAGCGCCAAACGCTTGTAGAAACGGGCCTTTCTCGCGTCCGCCGAGAAACAGGGCTTCGTCCAGACGTACGCCCCATTGCCTCAGGGTAAGAATTACACGTTTGTGAGCTGGTGCCGAACGGGCAGTGACCAGCGCAGTACGAATAGGCGACTGGTCAGGCGGAAAGGCCGATTGAATTTCATGTAGCGCCGACAGAAAACCGCGAAAGGGGCCACCGCTTAATGGAGTGAGTGCTTGCTCGCGTTCGTTGCGGGCAAAGGCTTCCATGCCCTGCTCTTGCGAAATGCGTTCGGACTCATCGCCAAAAATCACGGCATCGCCATCGAAGGCAATGCGTAATTGATCATGGGATTTGTCCGGCGCTTTTGAGGGCAAAATAGTGGCGGCAGCCACGCCGGCTGACAAGGCATTTCTAACATCTTCTACATGGGTCGATAAAAATAATTGCGCGCCAAAAGGTTGAATATAAGGGAACGGTGGCGAACCATTGGTAAACGCGGCTCGCACTATTTCAAGACCAAAGCGTTCGATCGAATTAAAAATACGCAGCCCGGTATCGGATGAATTTCGCGACAACAAAATAACTTCAATCATTGGCAATTGCAGATTGCCGTGTTTATTCAAGGCCAATAACTTTTTAACCAGCGGAAACGCAATGCCCGGCTCCAGCAGCTCGTCTTCGCGCTCACGCTGAAACTGCTGGTAGGCTTGCAAGCCATCGCGTTCAAACAGGTCATGGCTTTCCTCCAGATTAAACAGGGCTCTGGATGAAATGGCGACAACAAGTTTATTGCTCGAATTTTGCGGGGGTTCTGTCATGGCAACAGCTTAGCGGATTTTATTCTCGGAGGCTGCGACTAATTAATTCAAAACAGCCATTAAGTGACAAACTGTTCGTTCAAAATACGTTCTTCCAGATTATGCTCTGGGTCAAACAATAAAGTGACGGTGCGCGAGAGTGATTCCCGAATGGTAACTTCGACCACATCGCGAATTTCATGGGAATCGGCTGTCACGCTGACTGGACGTTTATAAGCGTCCAGTACTTCCAACTTAATGGCGGTATCGGCACGCAATATCGCACCGCGCCAACGACGTGGCCTGAAGGCGGCAATCGGCGTCAGAGCGATCACCGATGAACCCAAAGGCAAAATTGGGCCATGGGCAGAGTAGTTATAGGCTGTACTGCCAGCGGCAGTAGCCACCAAGGCACCGTCGCAAACCAATTCTTCCAATCGCACCTGACCATTCAAATGAATACGCAGATGCGCCGTTTGCCGGGTTTGTCGCAGCAAGGACACTTCGTTATACGCCAATGATTCAAACACACCACCGGCTTCCGTGGTCGCAATCATTTCGAGCGGACGCAATACCGCAGGTTCAGCAGCATGCAATCTTGCAAGCAATTCGCCGGGGCGATGTTGATTCATCAAAAAACCCACCGTACCCAACTTCATGCCAAACACCGGCAGCCCACGTGCGCCATGTTTATGCAGGGTCTGCAGCATGAAGCCATCACCACCGAGTGCACAAATAACATCGGCATCGTCTGGTGTGTGCTGTTGATGCGTCGTCAATAACTTGGCTAAAGCCGTCTTCGCTTCCGCCGTAGGGCTGGCTAAAAAAGCGATTCGTGGATGGGCAGGTAGTGGCATTGGGGTAGCTTACTCCAAGAATATGTTGTGCCACTAAACAGTGGGCGGTGCCCACCCTACCAAAATTTTACGCCGCCCTTGAACTTGCCGATGCAATCTGTGCCAATCGACGCACGGCAACAGATAAGGTTGCGAAATCCATGCTGCGTAAATTTCGCATATCGGCAAACATACTCAGGGTGTATTTCAAGGTGGCGTCGTCGCGTGACAACCAATCGGCGACGATGGCTTCGGCTGATTTATTATTAGCGCCTTGTGAAAGTACGATACCAACTAGCGCGCGTTGTTGTGCCTGCAATTCATCACGCAACACGCCACGAGCCTGCGCATGCCAACGGCCCTCCACGGGAAGTGTTTCGACGTTGTCCATTAGCCACTTGGTATGCAGTGCATCGGATAAGGCAAAGTAAGCTTGGCCCACTTGTGTAACATCGGTTTTGCGTTCGAGTGCGACTTCGATGATGTCCATTGCATAGGTCAGATAAGGTAGTTTTGCAAAATCATCGGCCATGTCGGATGAGAAACCTTGTTTCATCCAGGCTTTTTTCTCGGCTTCAACACTGGCACGGCTTTCGGCCGGCAAGATGGCGGGCAAGGCTGCCTTCAAGGCTTGCATCGGTGCGGAATAACGCTCCACTTGCGCGGCAATATTCAAAGTTTCACCAGGCTTATTCAAAAGCCAACGCGTCATATTGCGTTGTAAATGCCAGATCCCGGTCAGTGCAGAAATTTGCGCGGTTTCCGATGCTTTCAAATCCATATTGTCGATGCCCAACCACCAATGCCTGGCTGCCAGTACTTCACGACAAATGGTGTAAGCCTTGGCAATTTGTGCCGGGGTTTCACTGGTATCTTCCTGCATGCGCAAAAGGAAAGTCGAACCCATGCGATTGACCATGGAATTAGTCACCATGGTGGCAATAATTTCGCGGCGCAGACGATGGTTCTGCATATCGGCGGCGTATTTTTCTTGCAGCGGTTTTGGGAAGTAGCGCTGCAATTCTTTCGACAGATACGGATCTTCCGGCACGTCGGAGTCGAGCAATTGGTTGAAGATAACAATCTTGTCGTAGCTCAATAACACCGATAATTCCGGCCGTGTCAAACCCTGGCCACGGGATTTACGATCACTGAGTTCGGCGTCGGTTGGTAAAAATTCAATACCGCGATCCAGCAAACCTTGCGATTCAAGGGTGCGAATAAAATGGCCAAATGAACCCAGACGCGATGCGCTCATGGCTTCCATCACGCTAATCGCCTGGTTTTGACGATAGTTATCCATCAACACCAGCTCGCCGACTTCATCGGTCATGCTCGCCAATAAGGTATTGCGTTGCGGCGTGGTCATGTCACCGCGCTGAACCACGGCGCCGAGCAGAATTTTGATATTCACCTCATGGTCGGAAGTATCGACACCGGCCGAGTTATCAATAAAGTCAGTATTGAGTAGAACGCCGGCGTGGGCCGCTTCAATACGACCGCGTTGCGTCATGCCGAGATTGCCGCCCTCGCCCACCATTTTGCAGCGAAGTTCATTGCCATTCACACGCAGACCATTATTGGCACGGTCGCCGCACTCGGCATGGGTTTCCGATGCAGCTTTGACATAGGTGCCAATGCCGCCGTTCCACAATAAATCTACAGGCGCTTTAAGAATTGCATTCATTAAATCTGCTGGCGTCATCGAGTCCAAATCGGTTTCGATATGCAAGGCTGCTTTTACTTCTGGTGTCAGCGGAATAATTTTTGCATTGCGTGCATACAGACCGCCACCAGCCGACATTAGGCTCTTGTCGTAGTCATCCCAGCTTGAACGTGGAAGTTTGAACAGGCGGTCGCGTTCCGTGAAAGAAATCGCAGAGTCGGGATTGGGATCAAGAAAAATATGCCGGTGATCGAATGCAGCCAGTAAACGGATTTTTTCCGACAGCAACATGCCATTACCGAACACATCGCCCGACATATCGCCAACACCAACACAGGTGAAATCCTGTGTTTGGCAATCGCGTCCCAGTGCACGGAAATGGCGTTTAACCGATTCCCAGCCGCCCTTCGCGGTAATGCCCATGCCTTTATGGTCGTAACCGACCGAACCACCGGAGGCAAAGGCATCGTCGAGCCAGAAGCCATGCTCGGCCGAAATACCATTGGCAATATCGGAGAAAGTGGCAGTGCCTTTATCGGCCGCAACCACTAAATACGGATCGTCTTTATCATGGCGCACTACATCAATTGGCGGCACGATTTTGCCATCGACAATATTGTCGGTGATGTCGAGCAAGGCATTGATGAAGCGTTTGTAGCAGGCAATACCTTCGGCTAAAACTGCATCGCGGTCACCACCGACTGGCGAGCGTTTTACGAAGAAACCACCTTTCGAGCCGACCGGCACGATGACGGTATTTTTTACCATCTGTGCTTTTACCAGGCCCAATACTTCAGTGCGGAAATCTTCACGACGGTCTGACCAACGCAAGCCGCCGCGAGCTACCGGACCAAAACGCAAATGCACGCCTTCAACCCAAGGCGAGTAAACAAAAATTTCGCGATAAGGTCGTGGCTTTGGCAAGTCCGGCAATTTGGAGGCGTCGAATTTAAAGCTTATGTAATCGCGATGACTGCCGTCTTTTACCTGGTAGAAACTGGTTCTAATCGTGGCTTTTATGACGGTGATAAAGCTTCGTAAAATGCGATCTTCATCAAGGCTCGCGACATTTTCTAATAAAATCGCCAAGGCATCGTCGCAGGCATCAAATTGTGCTTCGCGATCGAGTGCGCGGTCAGCGGCAACTTCTTCCAGAATGGTTGCAATTTTTTCACGCTCGGCCACTGGCACAATATCAATGAGATTTCTATGCAGAAGATTGCAAGTGTCGGCGTCGGTTTTGTCATCACGGCAAGGTTCAAAACGCGCGGCAAATAATTCGACCAGTAAACGCGCAATCAATGGATAGCGAACCAGGGTTTCTTCCATATAAATTTGCGAAAACGGCACACCGGTTTGCAATTGATATTTGCAGTAGCCACGCAATACGGCCACTTCACGCCAACTTAAACCTGCTGCCAGAACTAGACGATTAAAGCCATCGCTTTCGGCTTCGCCAGCCCATACGGCACCAAACGCCTGCTCGAAACGAGCCCGCGAATTTTCGACTTCAATGGTGCCAGCGGTAGGTTCAACTTCAAAATCCTGGATAACTATACGACCTTCATCCAGATTTAATTCGTAAGGATGTTCGCTATTAATGCGAAGACCCAAATTTTCGAGCATGGGCAGAGCGTCCGACAATGCAATTTCTTTACTCAGACGAATTAATTTGAAACGCAGGCCGTTGTCATCCGGGAACCGATAAAGATTCAGTCGCAGCTGGTCTTCGGTTTGCAGATAATCGGCTTGTTCAATATCTTCGGCGGCAAGTGTCGGCGGCACAGAATCGACATAGGCAGCAGGCAAGGCACGGCCAAAACGATTGGCAAGCTTCAGACCTTTTTCTTCGCCGCTTTGTTGCACCAAAGCGTCACGTAATTCGTCCTGAAAGTTACGCACGATCCGTAATAATTCAGCTTCGAGCATCGCGGTGTCAGCAGTCGCTTTCTGACCACTTTTCGGGCGAATAATTAAATGCAATTGTGCCAGTGGCGATTCACCAATCTGGATATTGGTATCCAGACGTTCGCCTTTGAGCTCACGCATAAACAAAGCTTCAATGCGTTCGCGCACCTCGGTACTGAAACGATCGCGTGGAATATAAACCAGTGCCGAATAAAAACGACCGAACGGGTCACGGCGTAAAAACAATTTAGGCCGTACTCGTTCTTGCAAGGCCAAAATTCCCATCGCCGTGCGCGAGAGCTCTTCGGTATTCGCTTGAAACAGTTCGTCGCGTGGCAAGGTTTCCAGAATATGCCGCAAGGCTTTACCACTATGACTGTTTTCACCCAGGCCGGAATTTTCCATTACTGCTTCATGGCGCTGTCGCACTACGGGTATTTCCCAAGGGCGGCGTTTATAAGCGCTGGATGTGTATAAACCTAAAAAGCGTTGTTCGCGAATGGCTTTGCCACTCTCGTCAAATACCAGCACGCCGATGTAATCCATATAACCGGCACGGTGCACGGTGGAGCGCGCATTGGTTTTGGTAAGAATCAGCGGTTCCATGGTGGCGCCCGCAGGCAAATCCGCTGCGGCCAATCCCGCTAATGGACGTGGTTTTACTTCTTCGTCCTTGCCACGCATCAAACCCAGGCCGCTACCGGCAACGACCGTGAGCATGCGTTGATTTTGGATACTGGAAACTTCGTATTCGCGATAGCCGAGAAATGTAAAATGATTGTCTGCCGCCCAATGTAAAAAATCCTGTGCTTCACTTCGTTGATTCGGCGTTGCTGGCATTGGGCGAGTCGCCATTTCGTCAGCAATGGCATTCATTTTGTCGCGCATTATTCGCCAATCGGCAACTGATTCACGCACATCACTCAAAGCCATAGCAATGGCACCGCGAATTTTTTCCATATCGTCATTGCTGGCTTGACGATCAATTTCTAAATAAATTAAAGATTCATTGGCACCTGAATCGATCGCCAATAGCTGACCGCTCGCATCGCGCAAAATAGCAAAGACCGGATGCACCAGAGTATGCAGGGAGCAGGCAAAACTGCTCAAGGCCATGCTGACCGAATCGACCAAAAACGGCATGTCGTCATTCACGATATGAATAACCGTGTGGCTGCTTTCAAAACCGTCGCTGGCCTGTTGCGGATTAAACACGCGGATATTGGCAGCACCGGCTTGACGTTTTTGAACAAAAGCGAAGCTGCTGCGGGCAATATTGGCCCAGTCTTGCGCACTGCGCAGGGCTAATTCTTCTTCGGGTAAGCGCGCGTAAAACGCAGCGGTAAAAGCTTCGACTTGGCTAGCGGCACCGCCCGATAAACCTTGGCTGGCGGCAGCAATAATGGCATTTTGGGACGCGGTCGGGGCGATTTGGGCGCTCATAATATCGGTCAGATGGGACAAGACGCGTATTGTAACGAGTGCCAAGGGCCGGAGGCTATCGAAATTGAGTAAATACTTAAATCGATTTAATGCGTAGGAGCGCCTTTAGGCGCGAATGCTCTGCGACTATGTTGAACGTAGGAGCGAGCTCTGCTCGCGAAAAACCTGTCGAACTGCATTTCGCGAGCAGAGCTCGCTCCTACGTCAGTTTTTTTCGCAGGCCGCTCGCGCCTAAAGGCGCTCCTACGAGCGCACATGGCGCAAGGCGCGCTCCAGCAAGTTTAAAGCCTCATCCAAAATTTCGTCTTCGACGGTCAATGGCACCAGTACGCGGATGGTATTGGCATAGACGCCACAGGAAAGCAGAATCAAGCCCAGCTCTGCTGCATGAGTGGTGAGTGCTTTGGTAGCATCGGCGTCCGGTGTATGGCTGCTGCCGGGTTGAATCATTTCAAACGCTATCATGCCACCAAGGCCGCGAATTTCACCAATACCCAAACTGACATCTTTCTGTAACTGGGCAACAAAGCCGCGAACGCGTTCGCCAATCATTTGTGAACGCTGCAATAAATTCTCGGATTCGATCACATCGAAAACCGCCAATGCCGCGGCACAAGCGACCGGATTGCCGCCGTAAGTGCCGCCCAAACCACCCGCTGCTGGGGCGTCCATCACTTCACTACGGCCCACCACACCGGCCAATGGCAAACCGCCGCCAATGGATTTTGCAACGGTGATGATGTCTGCGTGTTCAGCGTAGTGTTCCATCGCAAATAATTTTCCGGTCCGCGCAAAACCGCTTTGTACTTCATCGGCGATCAATAAAATACCGTGCTGATCACAGAGTTTTTTTAATGCCGATATAAATTCCGGTGGCGCAACCGTAAAGCCACCCTCGCCTTGCACCGGTTCAATAATGAAAGCTGCCACGCGCTCGGCTTCCATATCGTATTTGAATAAATGTGCGATATCGTCGAGTGCGTCTTGCACACTAACGCCGTGATAGGCGTGCGGAAAGCGAGCGTGATAAATATCCGCCGGGAATGGGCCAAAACCGGTTTTGTAAGGCACCACTTTGCCAGTCAAAGCCATGCCCAATAGTGTGCGACCATGAAAACCGCCAGAGAATGCAATCACTCCAGGGCGCTTGGTGTAGGCACGCGCAATCTTGACGGCGTTTTCTACTGCTTCGGCACCGGTGCTGACAAAAAATGATTTCGCAGCGCCTGCAATCGGCGCTTTCGCATTGAGTTTTTCTGCCAGTGCCACATAAGGTTCATAGGGCATTACCTGCACGCAAGTATGTATGAAGCACTCGAGCTGCTGTTGAATGGCCGCCATCACCTTGGGGTGGCGATGCCCGGTATTGAGCACTCCAATGCCACCGGCAAAATCAATATATCGCTTGCCATCGGCGTCCCATATTTCCGCATTCAATGCGCGTACTGCATAACGCTGAGTGGCATGGCCAATACCGCGAGCGACTGCGGCTTCGCGGCGTTGTTGTAACTCGGCATTTTTGCTCATAGCGCACTCCCGGAACATGTGAAATCTCGATGATACTTTTATTGGTGTAACACTTAATTCGCTAATTATTTAACTTAAAGATGTTATAACCTAGTGAGCAGGTTTCAAGGACCGTCCAGTCGGACCTGCACCCATAAAGCCAGCCAGCGAGAACAGCCATGCCAGTGACAATATGCCCCATTGCGATTGCGGTCGGTTGCAGAAAATGTCCCATCTACGTCGCCTGCCCGGTAAAATCGATTATCGGCGATCAAGCCCCTAAACAGCCAGAAAAATCCTTAAGCCGGTCGGCCCCGAAAAAGACAAGCGCCAAGAAAAAAGTAACGAAGAAAAAAGCGGCTTAATGAATAGAGCTTAGTTCTTGGCGGGCATTATTACTTTCTGAATATCTACACAGCGTTAATGTTTGATGGCGTAAATTAGAATTTTTCCCCAGCCATTAGGAGTGCAGCCATGCTTCGATTGCGCTCATTACTTGCCCCATTATTGTTGCTTGGCACCAGCTATATCAGTGCTCAAGAGGTCGTTTACAGCCCCAGTTCACTGGGCAGTTTAAAAGTTACCACAGTCGTCAAAAATCTCGTAAACCCATGGGGTATGGCGTTTTTGCCTGATGGACGAATCTTGATTACCGAACGTCCTGGCCGCTTACGAATTTTTTCGCAAGGTCAAATCTCGCCCGCCGTCACCGGAACACCCGCCGTTTATAATCAAGGCCAAGGCGGTTTACTGGATGTAGCAATTGATCTTAATTTCAGCCAGAACCAATGGGTTTATCTAAGCTATGCCGAAGCCGGTACCAGCGGAACGGCGGGTGCGGCTGTGATGCGGGGCAAATTAGTTGGTAATACTTTGGAAAACACCAAGATATTATTTCGCCAAATGCCAAAGCTCAGTGCCGGCAATCATTTTGGCTCGCGTTTGGTGTTTGATAGAGCGGGCCATCTGTTTGTCACGCTGGGCGAAAACAATAATCGCATCACCGCGCAATATCTTGACTATCATCAGGGCAAAATAATACGACTGTGGCCAGATGGAACTATTCCAACGGACAATCCGTTTATCGGACAAGCCAATGTCAAACCGGAAATCTGGTCTTACGGCCATCGTAATCCACAAGGAGCAACGCTGAACCCGTGGACCGGAAAATTATGGATGAACGAACACGGCCCAATGGGTGGCGATGAAATAAATATTCCGCTGGCGGGTAAAAATTACGGCTGGCCGATTATTACTTACGGCATTGATTACAACGGCCAACCGATTCCCGAAGCTACCGGCACTAGCGCGCCTGGTATGGAGCAGCCCATCTATTATTGGGTACCCTCTATCGCGCCAAGCGGTATGGCGTTTTATGACCGAAATAAAAATAGTGCTTGGTATGGAAATCTTTTCGTCGGCGGATTAGCTGCACAGCAATTAGTAAGACTTGAAGTCAACGGAGAAACTATCACCAAAGAAGAACGCCTGCTCAGCGAGTTCGGTTATCGAATACGCGATGTTCGCGCCGGACCCGATGGCGGACTCTATGTACTTACCGATTCGGCCACGGGTATGCTGTTGAAAATCGATCCGCCGCCAAAAGAAATTCGACGCTCGATCAAACCACCAAGGCCAAGACCTCAAGCTATAAATAAAGACCGGCAATAAATTAAATGCATCTTGTTGAATACGTAGTGGGAGCGTCCTGAGGCCAGACACTATCGTCTAGTCTAGAGTCAGGCCTCACGGCCACTCCCACAAATCAAGCTCAATATTTATGCAGGTTTTTTTCCTGAAATTACCGGCACATGCCAGACCGCATAATTGGGCGGTGTTTCAATGGCATCGATAAGTGTATTCATATCAGCGCTAACTTCATCAATCGTACGGCCCGATGCTTCCGCTAAAACAGCGGCATAGCCATCACGCCATGAGCGAATAATACCGGCAAAACTTTCGCGCGGAACACGCAAGGTATCTACTGTGAGGTAGTCCATTGCAATATTCTGATAACCGGCATTGTGCAATAGCGTAGGCGAATGTCGGCCAATGCGGCCATCACATTTTATGCTGTGTAAAAACTTTATCGCGTGCTCATTCCAAAAACGATCCGGGTCCAGCGTTTCAGTCACTGGGAAATGCAGCATGCCGTAGTCTTCCGACAGCAAATGCAGAACGCCACCGGGTTTTAGTACGCGGGTAAATTCGGCTAATACTTGAGTGAAATCCGGCACGGCTTGCGACATATGCCGACACACTAATAAATCGATGCTGGCGTCGGTATTTAGCAGACTGAATGCATCGCCTTGCTCATAACTAACCCGGTCGGAAAAAGCAGCGCTATCGCGGCGGGCAAATACCAGATTGGATTCCAGAATGTCCATGCCGATGACGCTAGCTTCCGGGTAATGCTCCGCTAGGCGACGGGTAATTTCACCAGTACCACAGCCGACATCAAGAATTTTTAGGGTTCCCGATAAAGCATACCGATCAAACAAGTATTTTTCCTGTGGCCAGATAGCGTCGGCCTGATACGCCAGGTTGCGCACCATCGATTCATCGCCCATTTGTTCGGCTTGCGGGTTGCGATCGTCAGTCATATCAATTCCTAAGAGTACTGTTCGGGCCCAATAAAAAAAATGACGCCCTCCTACGCTAAATTCGATAAAGGCCAGCGGCCGAGTTCAATATGTTCGGACTTTCCCACCAAGCTTTCAATGAGTACAAAATCTTTCACCGGCCATTGAATGGGAGTAATAGCATGAGTTTTGATGACCGGCTGACGACTGTAAAGTAAAGTGGTATGCGGGGTAAAACTATTAGCAAGATTCTGCCCTAATCTTTGCGCCAATAAATTATTTTTCAATTCCTGCCAGAAATTCTTTAACTCCGGCAACTCGTATTTCGATGTCAACACACAGGGAAATTTCCCTGTCTTGCTGTCGAAGCTCATAAAGTGATCAAGCTTTATATTGAAAGCCGGCATCTGGATATTATTAGCCGCTGCCAGCGCTCTTTTTACCAAATCAGGATGTACTTCCGGAAACTGGCCGAGGTGATGCAAAGTAAGATGATAGCGCTCGCTGGCAATCCAGCTACCGTTGAGAGAATCGCTGGTTTTTAAATCGTTGGCAACTTGGCTCAACTGCTTTCGAACGTCGGCATCCGGCGACAATGCGAAAAAATAATTATGTTCAAACTGTGAATTGGCACCAATGCCAAACAAGGGCATCTGCGGCATAACATTTTTGGGGCCCGCGTATTTATTAGTCATGACAAGCGCTTTCCAGATTAGCGGGAGCACCGCCCTGCTTTACTCAATAAAATTGGCAATTTCCGAAAACGGCTTGCGATCAATATCGGGCACACGGCAATCGTCGGCGGGGTGGCCGACCACCAAAAGAAGATACGGCACTTCGTTCTTTGGTCGATCCAGTATTTCGTTCAAAAAAGCCATCGGGCTTGGTGTGTGCGTCAGTGTGACTAAACCGGCACGATGCAAGGCGGCAATTAACAGGCCACTCGCGATGCCGGTCGATTCGTGCGGGTAATAGCGCTTGGCTTTATGGCCATCAAGTTCTGGTCCGGTACGTTCGTAAAATATGGCGATAAGCCAAGGTGCGGTTTCCAGAAAAGCTTTGTTCGCATCGGTTCCCAAATGTGCGAGCGCTTGCAGCCACTCATCGGGTGCGCGATGTTCATAAAATTCACGCTCTTCTTTTTCTGCGGCTTCTCGAATTCGGTGCTTTACTTCAGGGTTGGAAATCGCCACGAAATGCCAAGGCTGTTGGTTGGCGCCACTAGGTGCTGTGCTTGCGGTATTAATGCAAGCTTCAATCACTGCACGCGGCACCGATTTGCTCGAGAAGTCTCGTACTGTACGACGCGTTGCCATTTCATCGGCAAACATTCTGGCGCGAGCAAGTCGTTCGCCATCACCCGAGGTATTGGACTGTGGCAATAGAACTGTTTTTAAGGTTTCCATCGCCACAGCATAGCCTAGTTCAGCTGATTATCTTGTAATGATTTACTGGGCTGGGTTTATAGATCAACAAATACTTTGAAGCCACCCCAGAACATACGCTTACCATCGAATGGCATGCTTTTGGGGTCCATCATGGCCGCAAGCCTTGGGTCGGCCATGACTTTTTTATTGATGCGCTTGCGGTCGGCTTTCGATTTATAAACGATAAACGAAAACACCACGACTTCGCCTGCCTTTAATTTGGCGCTTTGCGGAAAGGAAGTGTGCTTACCGGACTTTACATCATCGGCAATACATTCTTTCTAATCTAGCGCGCCATATTCTCGCCAGATTTTGCCAGCAAGTTTTGCCATCTTGCGATAAGCCGCCATATTTTTAGTAGGGATAGGTAACACAAAACCGTCAACGTAGTTCATAGCGAACTCCTGTTTATTGTGATGGGCAGCAATAACGTCCGCCACAATTAGAACCAGGTCAAGTGCATTGCATGGCTGTGGCGGCGATTACAACTATATTGAATGTGCGCAAACGCACGGACGGCTTTTTAGGCATGACTTAGCCTTAATACCTAAGTCATGAGGAGCTTCACAATGTCATTCCTACTTTATATTTTGGGTATTTTGATCGTGCTCGCCGGTGTCATTTACGGCGCTATTTTATTGAATGTACCGCAACAATGGATTGTGGTGGCTTCAATAATTATCGCCGGACTTGGCATTGTTTCGGCAGTGGCGCATACCCGCTCACGCGACAAGCCGCAGTAAAATCAATCCCGTTCGGCGGCTTCTTCTCGACCTTGCTGGCGAATAATGGCTTCCTGTCTGGCGTCTTCAATCGACATCATGACGGCTTGCAGATCGGCGCTGTGTTCATCGAATACAAATTCACCAGTCAGCAATGTGTCGGGCCGTAGCTTTCCTCTTTCGTACAAGGCCCACATTTCTTCGCCGAAATGAGTTGCTTTAAGCTCTGGCGCAAAGCGGGCAAGAGTATCGCGTAAATTATGCACATCACGCAGCAACATCTCGCGCGCCGCATTATTACCGGCCGCACTGACCACTTGCGGAAAATCAATAATGACGGGGCCGAAAGGTGCAACCAATACGTTGTATTCCGACAAATCGCCATGAATCAATCCAATGCAAAGCATGCGCACCACATCGCCCATCAGCTCGCTATGAATCCAGCGAGCTTCCTCCGCGCTGAGCTCAACTTCGCCTAAACGCGGTGCGCTGTGCCCGGCTTCATCGGTGACCAATTCCATCAGCAGCACACCGTGAAAATAGCCATGTGGTTTTGGCACACACACACCGGCATCTACTAATTTATATAGCGCATCGACTTCGGTGTTTTTCCATGCAGTCTCTTGCTCTTTTTTACCGAACTTGCTTGCCTTGCTCATAGCGCGCGCTTGGCGGCTGCCGCGAACCTTGCGGCCTTCTTGATATTGCACACGTGCTTGAAAACTGCGTTGCGCCATGTCTTTATAGACTTTGGCACAGCGAATTTCGTCGCCCGAGCGCACGACGTAAACATCGGCTTCCTTGCCGCTTTTGAGTGGCCGCATGACCTCATCTATCACGCCGTCGTCGACTAATGGCTGCAAGCCCTTGGGGGTTTTCATTTATTACGGGTTTCGATGGAGAACATACCGCTATTATTGACCAAAGTGAGTGGTATCCACTAATTCATGCCCGGATTTAACAAAACGTGACCTTTTCGCTGATGGAAATTTCTATCGCATTTGCAGGAATCGGTTTAAAAGCTGGGCAGTGCGAGGCATTGTGCAGTGATGGTTTTTCTTTTGTTTGGGGCCGACAGAAGTAGAAAAATAAAATAAACACGAAAGCTACCAAGGTTTCACAAAGACCACAAAACAAAAGTATATGAACA
Organism: Arenimonas sp.; assembly: GCA_043721835.1. GTDB lineage: Bacteria > Pseudomonadota > Gammaproteobacteria > Xanthomonadales > Xanthomonadaceae > Arenimonas. The sequence goes on from JAYSQD010000056.1 coordinate 14,880, forward strand.
ACAAAAAAAAATTACTGCGCCCCAAGTTCAATAAGTAGTTTCAAAAGGAGCCATTATTATTGAAGGAATAGGGAACGCACGCTACAGATTTCTATCTGTGCGTTTGCCCACATAATATTTACGGTTTAAACGTCGGCTTCATGTATCTGTAGGAATTATTAACATGATCAATATCTATTGCTTTTATTCATGGTCCCGTTCAGTTACGAAAGTGTAACGTGACTTACGCGCCAATCTGGCGTTTGGAGTATTACCTTATGAAATGTATCGCAATCAGTATGCTCACACTCGCAATGACCGCTGCTGCGGGCGGTGCCCTTGCTGCACCGCAAGACTACCGTAATGATAATGGTTACAACGATAGTCGTTATGGCAACAACAACTCACGTAGTGATTACGCTCAAGTTATTCGCGTAGAGCGCATGAATAATGGTTACAGCACATATCAACGTCAGGAATGCTGGAATGAGCAAACCAGTGATTATGACGATGGTTACTACCGCGATGGTTCGGGCCGTTTGTATCGTGGTGATAGCAGCAACAATAAAAGCGGCGCCGTATTAGGTGCCATTATTGGTGGTGCGCTTGGCAATCAAGCCGGCAAAGGTGATGGCCGTAAAGCTGCCACGGTTGCAGGAGCTGTGATTGGTGCCACTATTGGCAACAAGGTGCAACGTGACAATAACGATTACGAATATCGTGATGGTAGCGCTGGCACCGTGCGCCGCTGCCGTACTGTTTATGATGATAACAACAACAGCAACTACGGTAATTACGATTCGTACAAAGTGACTTATCGTTATGCAGGCCAGACCTACCAAGCGGTAACAGACTATCGTCCAGGCCGCACAATTCGTGTGCTTGTAAACGTTAGACTGCAAGACGATGGCCCACGTAACGGCAATCGTTGAAATTAAATGCTTTAAAAAAAGGGCCCTCAACGGGCCCTTTTTTATTGCATTAAGAAATATTTTTACTATTTTTCTACGGCGCTATTCAGCCGTTTGGCACTTTCCAACGCGGAGCCGTGCTCGGTGCCGGCAAAAACGACCAAAAATTCTTCGCCACCAATACGACTAACTCTGTCACCACTACCAAGTCGCGAGATTTTTTCAAAGGCCCTACCTAGATTCACTATTGTGCGCACGACGCGTTAACATGGCCGAATATGGGCATTACTGCTATTGAATATTAGCAAAGGCCTGCACGCTATTCATCTAAAAGTCTGTTATTTATATTCCACTCAGCTAACTCTCACCACATAGGTATTTGCCACACTATCGTGCCAGCCACGCGTTTGCGAACCAAAACATGAAAGACCTTCAAAGGGGATTAGTCGCCCAAAGCTGCGCCCGATAAATTGACCAGTACTCGGCTTATTTCCTTTTTCATCCACCACAACGGTTCCGAGCACAAACTTGCCGGGTGTACGAGCAAATACCGATTCAAATCCGATGTAATAAATTAAGTAAAAGCCTATACCGATTAAATTACCAGCAATTCCATCCAAAGTATCAAGCCGGGCATCACCAAAGACGAATATTACCGCTAGAAGAATTACGAAAAAGATCACGTAAAAACAAACTATATCGATTAGATAGGTTCCCAAACGCCGCCAGCCGGATACTAACTCACGGCTCCGACTTTCTATTGCGACATAAACCGATGCTTCAGGTGCTTCATAAGGATTTGCCGGGTCATTGCTATTCATAAGGAAACGCCTTTGAAGTATCTGGTTTCAGAATGGCATCAGAGCAGAGTTCGCTCAAGCTTGGCAAGCAATACCGACGAATGGGTTAGACTAGCGAGCCTCTACTCGGCTCACCCCAGGCTTATCCATGGCACCCAAAGCAACTGTTTACAAAGCCGAGCTGCAAGTGAGTGATATGGACCGCCATTATTACGCACTACACAATCTAACCCTTGCACAGCATCCATCCGAAACCGATCTGCGTTTAATGGCGCGATTAATTGCATTTGCACTGTTAGCGGAAGAACGCTTAGAGTTTGGAAAGGGGCTAAGCAGCGACGACGAGCCTGATTTATGGCGCCGTGATTACACTGGCGATATTGAACAATGGATTGATCTGGGCCAACCCGACGAGTCTCGCATCCGCAAAGCCTGCGGTCGTGCGCAGCAAGTGGTGATTGTTACTTATAACGGTAATGCATCTGATATTTGGTGGTCGAAAAATTCTGCGTCGCTGGCAAAGCTGAAAAATCTGACCGTGATTGATCTTGATGGTGCATCGGTAGAAGGCGCGACGAAACTTCTGCAACGTGGCATGCGACTCACCGCCATGATTCAAGATGGCGAATGCCAGTTAATGAGCGATCATGACAATATTACATTCAGGCCAACGATAAGAATGCAGCCAGCTACCTGACGTAGGAGCGGTGTAAGCCGCGAAAAATCTGCGACATTGTCATTCGCGGCTTACGATGCTTCTACTGGGTTCTATCTTTTGGCTTAGATTTTTTCGCAAAGTCATTCGCGGCTGACACCGCTCCTACGAATTTTATTTTATTGGCGATGCTCCCAATAAATCTTTCGCCACCGCTTCGGCAATTTTTATTCCATCGACTGCGGCCGATAAAATACCGCCGGCATAGCCGGCACCTTCACCACCGGGATACAAACCTTTCGTATTGATACTTTGCAATAATATTGCATCGCGCTTGATACAAATAGGCGATGAAGTGCGGGTTTCAACCGCTGTCAAAATCGCATCATTCATGGCAAAGCCCTGAATTTGTTTATTGAATTCCGGAATCGCTTCACGAATGGCTTCTATCGCAAATGTTGGTAACACTTCGGTTAAATTACACAGCTTGATACCAGGCTTGTATGACGGCGTGACCGTGCCTAATTGAGTGGAGGCTTTATCGCGGAGAAAATCCCCGACTAACTGCGCGGGAGCATCGTAGTTTTTTCCACCGACTTCATAAGCACGTTCTTCAAGTTTTCTTTGCAGATCAATACCGGCGAGCACATGACCGGGGTAATCTTTTTCCGGATCAATACCGACCACAATCGCTGAATTAGCGTTGCGTTCGTTGCGGGAATACTGACTCATACCATTGGTCACCACGCGCCCAACTTCCGATGTAGCGGCCACGACGGTGCCGCCAGGGCACATGCAAAAACTATAAACGCTTCGGCCATTTTTCCCGTGATGTACTAATTTGTAATCGGCTGCTCCTAAAATTTCATTGCCTGCAAAAGTACCGAAACGTGCCTGATCAATGACTGATTGTGGGTGTTCGATTCGGAAGCCAATTGAAAACGGTTTGGCTTCGATATAAACGCCCACATCGAATAGCATTTGAAAAGTATCGCGAGCGCTGTGGCCTATGGCCAATACAATATGACGGCTGCGTAAGGTTTCGCCCGAAGCAAGCGTAACGCCGGTCGTCTGGCCCTTATCAATTTGCAGTTTTTCGACACGGCTACCAAAACGGATTTCGCCGCCGAGCGCAATAATTTCGGCGCGCATTTTTTCAACCATCGTCACTAATTTAAAGGTGCCGATATGCGGCTTGCTCACATATAAAATTTCTTCTGGCGCGCCGGCTTTGACAAATTCGGTCAATACTTTGCGGCCGTAATGAAAGCGATCTTTAATTTGGCTCCATAATTTTCCGTCAGAGAAAGTGCCCGCGCCACCTTCACCAAACTGCACATTACTTTCGGTATTGAGCGTGCTTTTACGCCATAAGCCCCAGGTGTCTTGTGTGCGTACACGAACATCTTGCCCACGTTCCAACACAATCGGTTTCAAGCCCATTTGCGCCAACACCAACGCAGTTAAAATTCCACAGGGACCGAAACCAATAATGATCGGGCGCTGTTGTTGCGAGTTTGGAAAATCGGCGTTCGCCTGTGCAACAAATTTATACGTAGTGTCAGGGCTTGGTATAACTCTGCCGGAGCCTACAAATTTCGCTAGCACTTCTTTTTCCATGCCGGCTGTCAGACTAACATCGACACTATAAATAAGATGGATAGCCGTTTTTTTACGAGCATCATAAGCACGCTTGTAGATGCTGATGTCTAATAAATCCTTATCTGATATCGTCAGCACTTCAAGCACCGCTTTTTTCAAATCATTGTCATCATGATCGAGCGGCAGCTTGATTTCATTGATGCGCAGCGTGGAAATTTTGGACATCTTGTTGGAAGTCGGCCAGAAACTGGGGCTATTTTAGCCTAAGCCTTGCCTATGGTGCACTTAAACTGTCTTGCCAGTGCCGATTCAATAGACTGTGTAATGCACTCCATACCTCGGGCTTGAGTCAGGCCCGCAACTTGCGGCACACTTCACCACACACATCATGCATTTGGGGTGCCATGAAAATCAGAAGCTTTTTTGCATTCATTGCCATGTCGCTCATGTTGGCTGCCTGCCATATTCGTGGCGGTGAGCCCAGTCAAAACGAGCTTTTTTCAGCCGTGGAAGATCAATTCGAGCATATCAATGATCGTGGCGGCATCAAGATAAACATGGGCAATGCCGGCGCCTTTCAAACGATTGAACTCGATTTCAAACTTCATCAATTAATCAAAAATAGCTGCACCGGGAGCGAGAATACCTACACCTGCAAAGTGACGGCGCAAGTTAGCTCACCATCCGTGAACAACGACCCGGAAGAACTTGATCTGGACGTCATCATATTCGATGGCCCAGGCGGTTGGCGCGTGATTGACTGGACCATGACCGACCGCAGATTGATCAATTAACCCCAACTTCATACTCAAAAATAAACTTATGAAAAAATTAATTTCATTGATTCAAGTACCGATCTTTCTAATCTTGTTTTCTATATCGACACAACTTTTTGCCGTGGAAACTTTACCCATGGCATTGGAAAGCAAGGACCCGGCCAAGCCGCTAGAGTTGATTGACGACCACACATGGGTCGGTAAAGAAGTGGAGGTACAAGCCGGTCAATTGAACTCGTTCCCGCTCAAGGAGTTCAAACTAGACAGCAGTAAAGGCCCAGTGACATTGGTACTTGACTATGCGGCAACGAGACCCAATAGCGAAAATGGCGAAGCGATTTTTGATGTCGGCATAGAGTGCTATAACGAACAAAATAGTGATGGTTGTCCCATTCCGATTGCGCAAAGTGTGATGGGCGTGCGCGGCAATCTTATGGGGGAAAGCGTTGCGATTATCGAAGGTAAACCGGTGCAGGTATGGGTAGCACGGGTGTCGCAGTCCTATTTTTTGCCGCCTGATTCCACGGTAAGCGTTTTTCTTACAGCATCGCAGCGGACAAATCTTGATCCCAAAGCGCTGCGATTAAGGCTTATCTACGGCGATTACGACCGCTCTGCCCTGCCCGGTCAAAAAACGCGCACCGGGGTCTTTTTCAAAATTAGCATCGCGGTTTTACTCATACTATTCGGTTTTATCTGGTGGGTAAGGCGTCAGTAATAGGTGGCATTACGGCCCAGTAATTGCAGCACGGCTGTATTAGCGTGTGTTTGTCAGGCAACTGTGAGATAATTGCGCACCGAAAATCCATGCAAGGCCATAGCAATGAAATTAGCACGTCACAGACGTCGCGTAGCAAGACTCCGCGGACGCAAATAATTATAAAAACCGCTTGGGGAACCAGGCGGTTTTGTTTTGAGGCAAGGAAGGCGAGTCCATTGATCTTGGCTACAGCAATTTTGAAAAAAACCGTCTGTCGATAAATTAACCAGCAAAGATGTCGAAAATATCACGCAACCGCATATTCGCGTTATCCGTAATCTTATCTTCGCCCGGCATGGTTATTCATTCAAAGGCAAAGATCTGCGCCTCACGTTTGAACAATATGACTGGTACATACCGGTGACCAATGACGTCAAAGCAGAACTCACCGAACTTGAAAAAGCGAATATCGCCTTGCTAACCCGTTACGAAAAATATGCCGAAAAACATTACGACGAATATGGCCGTTAAAATCTTTCGTACGAGCCCGCTTGCGGGCGATTTACCAGATTTTCCCTAGAAGGTGGCTTGCGAGCGGCGTATCTTTAATGCCTTTTAAACTCCGTTTTCATTTACTGCCCTTACTCGGAAAGGATCACGGCACGCACTGATAAAAATCTCTGGACAGGCTTTCGTCCTCAAGTGGGCTCCTAGGTATTGATTGGTTTGGCGATGGTTTCATTTTCTATACTCGCAGTTTATGAATCCGCACCTTGCTGCAGGGCATCACTATAAGCGCACCTTGCCCGCGCCGCTTTGCTAAAGTAGCGTCCATGATTATCTCCAGTAAAACTTCAGCGTGGCGTATTGCTCTATTTACGATAGTTGCTGCACTACTCGCTGCTTGCGAAAGCAACGAACCCACACCGGCTGAAGTACGTGCACACATTGCGCGATTGATGCCGGTCACTGTGAAAGACCGTGAAGGCTGGGCGGCAGATATCCAATACGCATTCGTCGCTTTGAAGATCGAAGCATCGCCAGAAAACATGTGTGCGGTATTGGCCATCACCGAACAAGAATCCACTTTTACTGCCAATCCAACTGTACCTAATTTAGGTGCCATTGCACTGAAAGAAATTGAAACTCGTGCAACGCGTTATCACATACCTGCGTTTGCGGTACGTGCTGCTCTACAAATCAATTCGCCTAACGGGGATGCCTGGGAAAAACGCATTACCTCCGCCCGGACGGAAAAAGAATTGAGCGATTTATTTGAAGAAATGACAGCATCGGTCCCTATGGGAAAACGCCTGCTTGCCCGCGCTAACCCGGTACATACCGCCGGTCCGATGCAAGTCAGCGTTGCCTATGCCGAAGCTCATGCAAACAAGCATTCCTATCCGTATGAAACAGATGCTTCGATACGCCATGAAGTCTTTACCCGTCGTGGCGGCATGTATTTCGGTATCGCACATCTTCTTGATTACCAGACCTCATATGGAAAGAAAGTCTTCCGCTTCGCCGATTACAATGCTGGCCATTACGCCAGTCGCAATGCCGCGTTTCAAAATGCCGTTGCCATAGCCACCGGTATTGCACTCGATCTGGATGGCGATCTTATTCGTTACAAAAAAGACAAAAATAAAAACAGCGTCAGCGCTACTGAATTCGCCGTGCAAAGCATGGCGACGAATCTTGATATGACATCCGAGCAAATTCACAGTACTTTATTGAAATCGAGTCAGCAAGCCTTTGAAGACAGTGAGCTCTACAATCGCATATTCGCCATCGCCGACAAACGAAATGGCAAGCCATTGCCACACGCAACCCTTCCACATATACAGCTACAAAGCCCCAAGATCACCCGCAAACTCAGCACCGAATGGTTCGCCAATCGCGTCAACCAACGCTATCGACAATGTATGACGCGCAGCGAAGGTTGATGTAGAAATATGTGCGTTATGCCTCAGTGAACAAGAATACCGCCTGTCTGCGAAACTCTGTGAGCGCTTATACGACAATCGATTGTTTGATACGATAAAGCAATAGGCCGAGGATTTACCCATGAACGATATTCATGCAAACGATGTTGTCGTCGCCAAATTCAATCCATTAATTCGACCCTATTTGGTTTTCCAGATTGGCTTTGTAATGGCGGTGACCATTATTGGTATTCCCTTGGCATTGATTTGGGTTTGCGGTGTCGGCCAATGGTGGGCGCGGCATTATTTCGATAAATTACATTGTGAAATCGGCGATACTGAAATTCGTTTTCGCAAGGGTATTATTTTCCAAATCGAGAAAACTATTCCGCTGGAAAATATTCAAGATGTCACTTTTATCGAAGGTCCTTTACTAAAATACTTCCACCTCAGCATCTTAAAATTTGAAACTGCTGGTCAAAGCATGAATCAGGCGCATGACATGCAATTTGTCGGAATTATAGATGCACATGATTTTCGGGAGTTGATTTTGAAACGCCGCCAACTTGTTCGCAATCGCATGCAACCGAGCAAGGCGGTTGGCAATAGTGATGCATCTGTCGAGCAGCTAGCAGTACTGAATACAATCAAAGCACAACTAGACGAAATTACGCGATTATTACAGCAGCAAAAATAAAAGAATCTGTTTGCAATAAAATTAAATATTCGAGTCCTGAATTTCTTTAGGCATATGCTCGGCCAAGAAATCGATAAATACTCGAACTGCGGGCAACAAGCCACGGCGTGAGGGAAATACAGCATGGCAGATGCCCAGAGGTAGATTCCAATCGGGTAATACTTTCTGCAAGCGCCCTGCTTTCAGGTCTTCGCAACAAATAATTTGCGGCAATAAAGCGACCCCGATCCCCTTGAGGGCGGCTTGATGCAATAAAGAGAAACTCAGCGCCATGAGTGAGGGATTAATATCGACTTTTTCAACGACGCCACTAGCGCCATGCAATTCCCAACGCTGGCGGGCCTCGTCTTCACTCATGCTCAGCGTGGTGTGCTTACTGAGCTCTTGCGGATGTTGCGGGATACCATTGCGTTTCAAATAATCCGGGCTGGCTACCAATAATTCGTTGAAATGGCCAAAACGCTTCAGGATAAAATCGGCGTCGGCAGCCAGTGAATTACGTACTCGCAAAGCAACATCAAAACCTTCGTTGATCACATCGACGCGGCGGTTGCTAACATGCAGTTGTACTTTCACTTTTGGATATTGCAGCATGAACTTCGGCAATAACTTGCTGAGAATATCTTCTACCAATAATACCGGCGCACTCACTTTGATCAGGCCGCGCGGCTCTGCGCTAACTCTATCGACAACTTCGCGGGCGGCCTGCGCTTCGGCCAACATGCTTTGGGCATGGCGATAAACGTTTTGCCCGACATCGGTGACCGAAAATTTGCGCGTGGATCGCTGCAATAAACGCACACCAAGATCGGCTTCTAGTTGAGTAATACGACGACTCAAACGAGATTTCGGAATTCCCAGCGCCCGCTCGGCCGCGGCGTAACCGCCGTGCTCAACCACAACAGCGAAGAATTGCAAATCGTTTAAGTCGGGATATTTCAAGAAATTACTTCCACGCCACCCATATAGCGACGAAGCACTTCCGGTACCGTTATGGAGCCGTCCGCATTTTGATAATTTTCCATCACCGCCACCAGGCAACGACCGACGGCCACACCCGACCCGTTCAAGGTATGCACTAATTCGGGTTTGCCAGTAGCCGGATTACGCCAACGCGCCTGCATGCGACGTGCCTGGAAATCGCCGCAATTGGAGATTGAACTGATCTCACGATAGGAATTTTGACCGGGCAACCACACTTCAAGATCATGCGTCTTGATCGCAGCAAAACCCATATCGCCCGTGCACAGTAATAAACGGCGATACGGCAACCCGAGTTTTTCAAGCACGGTTTCGGCATGACGCGTCATGGCGTCGTGTACGGTGAAACTTTCTTCCGGGCGTGCAATGGCAACCAGTTCTACTTTTTCGAATTGATGTTGTCGAATAAAGCCGCGCACGTCACGGCCATAACTACCGGCTTCGGCGCGGAAGCATGGTGTATGGGCGGTCATCAGCATCGGCAGGTTTACATCATCGAGAATTTCATCGCGCACTAAATTGGTTAATGAAACTTCGGAAGTGGGAATAAGATAACGCTTGCTATCGCCGACCATGGTGCTGAATAAATCTTCTTCAAACTTCGGTAATTGCGTCGTGCCCTGCATGGACTCCGCATTGACTATCAATGGCGTATTCATTTCGGTGTATCCATGTTCATCCGTATGCAGGTCGAGCATGAATTGCGCCAGGGCGCGATGCAGACGTGCAAGTTTTCCACGCAACACAGTGAAGCGCGAGCCGGATAATTTCGCACCTGCCTCGGCATCCAACCAGTTATGACGTTCACCCAGGGCGACATGATCTTTCACTTCGAAATCAAATACACGAGGAGTGCCGAAAATTTTCAGCTCGACGTTTTCGCTTTCATCGTTACCGATGGCAACCGACTCATGCGGAATATTCGGGATGTGAAGGGAAATGGTTTCGATTTGCGCCTGCACTTCCTGCAAACGATGTTCGGAAGCTTTCAATTCATCGGCGTAGGCCGCGACTTCTGCCATCAATGGTGCAACGTCTTCGCCTTTGGCTTTCGCCATACCAATCGATTTGGAACGGGTATTGCGGAGGTTTTGCAATTCCTGGGTACGCGTTTGAATTTGCTTACGCTCGGTTTCTAAAGATTCAATCGCAACGACATCAAGATCGTATTTGCGAGTTTGCTTCAGACGAGCAGCCGTTTCAGCCAGTGAAGTACGCAATAAATGGGGGTCTAACATGGAATATTCCAGAAATGAAACGAGACTGCCCATTATCGCTGGGTTGATGCTGTGGGTGCAACGAAATATTGTGACCTGTAGGAGGGCCTTCTAGGCCCGACAAACCTGCGAAAAAGTTTCCTGTGGGAGCCCGCTCTGAGACTTGAGCGCAGCGAAAGATCGAAGAGCTGGCAAAAGGTCTGCGAAATCGTCCGACGAGAATTGCTCGACGAGGAGCGTATTGCAGTACGTCGCCCGCAAGCGGCCTCCTACGCTTTTGTAGGAGGGGCCTTCTAGGGCCCAGCAGATCTGGCGGGTTTTTCGGGCCTAGAAGGCCCTCCTACGACCCGGAAAAAACATATTGGTCGTGCGTTGGTATTGCGCGTATCCCACGCGTTTTTGTGCGGAATAATATTCGGATGGCACTGCGCCGGAATAATAGGTGAGTACGATGTACATCACATAAGACAAATAGATCAGGGCAATAGCGAATGCCACTGTGTGCCAAATCGCCAGGTTATTCGACAAGAACATCAGCGATGAAATCGACGAGACCACGAGCGCATTCCAGACGATCCATTCACCAAAATAATTGGGGTGACGGCTGTATTTCCAAAGCCCGTCTTCGCAGTGTTCGCCTTTGCGTTTTTCACGGTGCATACGTAAACCGAAGCGCGCTTTTTGTGCGTCGGCAATAAATTCAAACACGAATGCTGCGGCCCACAAACCGTAGCCTGCAATTTCGAGCAGGGACAAATCCGGCGATGGGTTACTGGCCTGCAAAATGGCAGGTAGCGCCAATACCGACATATTGGCGAAGCCTTGGCTCGCGACTTCAAATAACATTGCCGGCTTATGCTGCCAGCCACGACGTTGCCAGCGCAAACGCTGGTATTGATAACGCGGTAATTCTTTATTGAGATAGCCCAGCTTCAAACCGATTAAAGCCATTGCCGTCATGCGGCCACCGGCGAATAAATATAATCCCGCAATAATGTAACTTCGCCATGTCAGTTCATGGCTAAAAAATAAAACTTGCAGGCCGATAAAAAACAAACCTAATGGCCAGGCTAGATCAACGTAAGACATACGACCGGTTTTTATTGCAGGGATGATGCAGACCAACAAGAATAGAACTGCTTGCACGATGACATTACTTAACGTGAAAATCTTCAGTGGCGGGCATAGCAGCAACAAGAGCAAACAAAACACATAGGGCAAAGTATGTAGTAGGTGATTGACATACTGTTTCATAAACTAAGCCACTATACCGTGGGAGCGCCATAAGGCGCGAATGAAACTGCGGCAGATTTGTTCGCGCCTTACGGCGCTCCCACGGACGCTCACACGACAGCTCGATTTAATGTGCATTGGCCGCACTTAAAACCTCAGCCGTTCTTGCACCCAGCCAAACCAGAAATAATCCGACAGCCAGTGTGATCGACAAATACAACAATGCTTGCCCATTTTTATCGGCGCGAAAATGCACCAAACATTCAAGCATCAGCGCCGAATATGTCGTAAAACCGCCGAGAATTCCAACCATCAAAAAACCACGCCAATAAATGGCATTGGCACCGCGAGTTTCCAGCCAGATATAACAATAACCAGCAGCGAATGAGCCAATTAAATTGACGATAAGCGTACCCCAGGGCATACCTTGGTTTAAATATCGCAAGGCAAGGTCACCGACCAAGTAACGACCCGTAGCGCCCAAGGCACCACCGGACATGACTAAACCCAGCATTGTCCAATTCATTTTTTCTTCTCTTTATTATTTTTTTGGGCTTCGGTTCTTGCTTCGCGCAAGGCATCGAGTTTTTCTTTGAGTTTAATTTCCAGTCCGCGATTCACCGGCTCGTAATACACGCGCTCGCCCATTTTGTCGGGGAAGCCGGTTTGATCAAGTGCGATACCGCCGTCAAGATCATGGTCGTATTGATAATTTTTTCCGTAGCCGATTTCTTTCATTAATTTTGTGGGAGCGTTTCGAAGATGCAGCGGTACTTCTTGCGTTCCTAAATCGCGCACATCTTTTTGTGCTGATTTAAAGGCGACATAAGCCGCATTAGATTTTGCACACGAGGCTAAATAAATCACCAATTGTGCCAAGGCCAGATCACCTTCCGGACTGCCCATTCGGTCGTAGGCTTGCCAGGCTTCAATCGCCATTGGCAAGGCACGCGGATCTGCCAGACCAACATCTTCGACGGCCATGCGTGTTAAACGGCGCGCCAAATAGTGTGGATCACAACCACCGTCGAGCATGCGACTAAACCAATACAGAGCAGCGTCAGGATTGGAGCTGCGCACCGATTTATGCAGCGCAGAAATTTGATCGTAAAACTGTTCGCCACCTTTGTCAAAGCGACGCGTGCGGTCCGCCAATACTTGTGACAGCATGGCTTCATTGATTTCATTATTTTCACTCGCGGCCAGTTCGGTAGCGATTTCCAAAAGTGTTAAAGCACGACGTACATCACCATCCGCGGCATGCGCAATCAGCGCTAAATTTTCTTCGGTGATTTTTATTTTATATTGCGCCAGTCCATGTTCGGAATCCTGGAGCGCGCGATACAAGGCTCCCACGATATCATCGGCACTGACCGATTCCAGCACATGCACACGACAACGCGATAACAATGCCGAGTTCAATTCAAAGCTGGGATTTTCCGTGGTGGCACCGACAAAAATAATGGTGCCGCGCTCAATATGCGGCAAAAATGCATCTTGCTGGGTTTTATTAAAGCGATGCACTTCATCGACAAATAAAACAGTTCGGCGGCCTTCATGAAAACGCCGTTCGGCTTCAGCCAGGACATTTCTGACTTCGGGCAGACCAGACAACACCGCCGAAATAGCCTGGAATTCGGCTTCGGCATGTTTTGCCAGCAACAAAGCCAGCGTTGTCTTGCCGCAGCCGGGTGGGCCCCACAAAATCATGGAATGGATCTGACCGAGTTCCACGGCACGCCGTAATACGGAATTGGGCGCCAACAAACGTGATTGGCCCACCATGTCGTTAAGCGTGCGCGGACGCATGCGTTCGGCCAATGGTTTTAATGCTTCATTGGCTTGAAATAAGGACGCTGCGGGTTGTTTATTTTTTGGCACGGCTAATTGTATCTTTGTTTTTCGTAGGGGCGCTGCTTGCTGCGCCC
>JAYSQD010000057.1:0-29014 GCA_043721835.1 Arenimonas sp.
CTACCCGATTGTGCTGCGTTCCTGGCGCACAAAATGGTCCAATCTCTCGGTGTACTTCAAATACCCCGAACCGATACGACGAGTGATCTACACCACCAACGTCATTGAATCGGTGCATCGGCAATTCCGCAAACTGACCAAAACCAAAGGCGGCTTTCCCAATGAAAACAGCCTGCTTAAACTGCTGTATGTCGGCATTAACAACGCCAGCAAGAAATGGACGATGCCGGTGCATAATTGGAACTTGACACTGTCGCAGCTAGCGATCTATTTTGACAAACGCTTAGACAACGTACTCGATGTCTAAACAAGGCTGACACAGAATTTTGAACGCTCTCTCATTGGGATTGCTGCCGCCTGATGTATCCCTGCAAAGTCTCCTAATAAAATAATAGATCATTACTAGTTCAGATTTTTCGTAGAAGGCCGCTTGCGGGCGTCGTATCTTCAATGCCATAAACCTCCCTATTAACCTGATGCATTTGGCAGTCAGCGACTACCTAAGGATAAAACTAACTCGATAGGTGCCGCTCGATACATTCCTCAGCAGGAATGGCGAAGTCAGACCATGCTTTCGCTAGCAAACCATTTGCGCAATTGCCTATATTCACGTTGCAAGCCTGCTCTGATCAAAACCGAGGATCCTACGTCGCCCCCAAGGGGGCTCCTACTTATAAGAGCCAATAATGTTATTCCAGCAATGCCTTCAACTCCCAAGCATTGCGCTCATGTCGGGTAATGCGTTTGGCCACCAGTTCTTGCGTGGCGGTGTCGGTGGTTAATTCGGCGAAGTTATAAACCTGCCTTGCCGATTGTGCCGCTATGGCCTGGTCTTGCACTAATTGGCTGACCATTTCACGCCATTCCAGCACTTCGGATTCTTCGCGAATATTGGACAGGGACAATAACTGGCTTAGTGCAGTGGGTGCGGGGTTGCCTAAAAAGCGTATGCGCATCGATATTTCTTCGATCGCGATTTCCATGTCCTTGTGCTGGAGGATAAACATCGGTCGCAAAGAAGCAGCAAAGGGGCCGGTAACATTCCAGGCGAATGCCCGGGTCTTGACAGAAAGCATGACGCAATCGGCCATCGCAAATACCAGGGACTCGGCAATTCTGCGTCGGTCGGTGCTGCGAACTATGCTTTCAACAATATTCGACATGGGTCTTATTTAATCTTCAAATCAATCAAGTAATTATTAATCAAGACTATAATGACGACAAAGATACTACGCTTTTTCTGAATGACAAGTCATCCAAGATGGCTTTATTGCTATCGCTTTCACACAAATGACAACTAACGAAGCTATAAAACCAGCACGGCCAGATTTCACGTTTGCCATGAGCCGCGACCAGTCGCGCTTACATGGTTTGTGGGCAAAATACGTCGCCAAGCAGGAGGTGACTTTGTTACTGGCATTCCAGCTGCCCTTTCAAAAATCTTGTGAAGAAAAAGCCCGCCGGGCTGCCCAAGCACCGACCCCGACTTTTGATGATGATTTGCCGGTCGCGCGCGAAGCCGAAAAAATTATCGAATTGATCAGTCAACATCAGGTCATTATTATTGCCGGCGAAACCGGTTCTGGTAAAACCACGCAATTGCCAAAACTGTGTTTAGCCGCAGGGCGCGGGCAGGCCGGCATGATCGGTTGCACACAACCCAGACGAATCGCGGCCCGTGCGGTTGCCCGCCGGGTTGCGGAAGAGCTGCAAGTGCCTATGGGCGCTGCGGTCGGTTATCAGGTCCGCTTTACCGAGCAGGTCGGTGATAACACCTATATAAAATTCATGACCGACGGTATTTTGCTGGCCGAAATTCATTCGGATAAATGGCTGTCGCGTTATGATACTTTGATTATTGATGAAGCGCACGAACGCAGTTTGAATATTGATTTCCTGCTGGGCTATCTGCGAAATCTGATAAAAAAGCGTTGTGATCTAAAAATTATTATTACCTCGGCCACCATCGATACCGAACGCTTTTCAAAACATTTTTTCGATGCGCCAATCGTTAACGTCGAAGGCCGCAGTTATCAGGTGGAAACCCGCTATCGTCCCATTGGCGAATCATCGGTTTTATCGGATGAAGGTGAAGACGCGCTACAGGCAAAGGAAGATATTTCCGTCAGCGATGCCATTCTTCGTGCCGCCGATGAAATTACCCGCGAAGACCCCATGGGCGATGTGCTGGTATTTCTCCCCGGCGAGCGCGAAATTCGCGATGCTCATTTATTGCTCGAACGAAAAAAATATCGCAACACAGAAATTCTGCCTTTGTACGCAAGGCTTTCGGTAAAAGATCAGGATCGGGTTTTTAATCCGGGTCCGCAGCGTCGAATTGTATTGACCACCAATGTGGCGGAAACCTCGCTCACGGTTCCGCGTATTCGCTATGTTATTGATCCGGGCTTTGCGCGCATCAAGCGTTATAGCCCGAGACAAAAACTTGATCGTCTGCATATCGAAGCTATTTCGCAGGCGAGCGCGAATCAACGGCAAGGTCGTTGCGGGCGGATTGCTTCAGGTATCTGTTATCGCTTGTATTCGGAAGCCGATTTCCAATCGCGTGCGACTTATACTGATCCGGAAATATTACGGGCATCTTTATCCGGCGTTATTTTGCGTATGCTCAGCCTGGGTTTGGGGCGACTGGAAGACTTCCCGTTTATTGATGCACCCGATGCTAAATCCATCGCCGATGGTTGGCAACAACTCACCGAGTTGGGTGCCGTCGATAAACAAAGATTATTGACCGACATCGGCAGACAAATGTCGAAGTGGCCAATAGACGTGAAATTGGCACGCATGTTGATTGCCGCAAAACATCATGGCTGCCTGCGCGAAGTGATGATCATTGCTGCCTATTTGAGTATTCAGGAGCCCAGAGAGCGACCGGCAGATGCACGTGAAGCCGCTGATCGCGCGCATGCCGAGTTTATCGACCCGCAGTCGGAATTCGTCAGTATTCTGAAACTTTGGGACGCCTATAAAACAGCGCACGAAGATCTTACCCAATCAAAATTACGCGGCTGGTGCGAGAAAAAATTTCTGGGTTTTTTGCGCATGCGCGAATGGCGCGAATTGCATCGTCAGCTTTTATTGAGTGCCGAGCAGCTCGGTTGGCAGCAAAATGATGCGGCTGCCGAATATCCCTTATTGCATCGCGCCTTGATTGCGGGCTTGCCCGGTAATATCGGCCATAAATCCGAAAAAGCTTTGTACGATGCGCCAAGGCAACGAAAATTCAGTTTATTCCCCGGCTCATCACTGGCGAAAAATCCACCCGCCTGGGTATTGGCCGCCAATATTCTGGACACCCAAAAAATCTGGGGTTTAACGCTCGGAAAAATCGAGCCCGAATGGGTGATTGCTGAACTCAATCATTTGCTGGCACGCAAACATTTCGACCCGCATTGGTCGCGGTCGCAGGGTCGGGTCATTGGCTATGAACAAATTACTTTGTTCGGCCTATTGCTGGCAGCAAAAAAGCCGATGCACTACGGTGGTTTATATCCGCTTGAAGCGCGTGAAATATTTATTCGACAGGCTTTATTAACCGGTGAAATAAATTCACGCTCGCCGCTGATACCAAGAAATTTAAGTACGCTTGAAAAGGCCATTGAAGAAGAAGCCAAGCTAAGGCGCGCCGGCATTGTTGCAGACGAGGACTGGCAGGCGCGTTGGTATCTTGACCGAGTACCTGCAGAAATTAATAGTGCGCAGGGTTTTGACGCTTGGTATCACAAACTGGCGCCAGACAAGAAAAAATTACTGGAATGGTCATTAACGGATTTGCTGCCGGGGGGTGATAATGATCAAGAGCGCTTCCCGAAATATTTTGCAATTGGCGATACGCGACTGGCGCTGCATTATCGTTTTGAACCTGGCACTGAAGACGATGGTGTAACGCTGGATGTGCCCCTGCATCTTTTGATGGCACTCGACAGCTCTCGATTGGGCTGGCTGGTGCCGGGCCTGATCGAAGAAAAAGCCACGGCATTAATCAGAAGTCTGCCTAAAAATCTTCGGCGCAATTATGTGCCAGCGCCTGATTTCGCACGTGCTTTTGCACAGGCGTATCCGTTACCGAGTGCGGACGCGATTGCCGGTGAGCTTGCAAGATTCCTCACTCGCACCACCGGTGCGCCCGTGCAGGCACTCGATTTTGATGAAAGCAATATCGATAAACATCTGCAAATGAATCTGCGTGTGGCCGATAGCAAGCACGATAAATCGAAAATAATACTGGCCCAATCACGTGATTTAGCCGAGCTGAAAAAGCGCTTCGGTCCACAGGCCGAAAAAGCCTTCGCCGAACATGCCGGTGAAAAATTATTACAAGAAGGCTTGAAGACTTTTCCCGAATCACCCATTCCCTTGCAAGTCCCCGGCGCCGCCGGAGTGCTGGCTTATCCGGCCTTGGTCGATGATGGCGAAAGCCTTGCCCTGCGTGTATTTGCCGATAAAGAACAAGCGCACGCCGAGCACGAACGTGGAGTGCGACGTTGTGCCGAATTTGCCCTCGTCGATAAAATAAAACAAGCGCGAAAACAATTGCCGGTATCGCCGAAACTTGGTTTGCTTTACGCTGCAATTGAAAACTCTGAACGGTTGCGCGAGGACATTGTGAGCGCAGCATTGAAGGCATTATTGCAGCATGACTTGTCAAACATTCGCGACAGGGCAGAATTTGATGCGCACATACAAGCCTTGAGCCGGGATTTATTTCCCGAAGCGGTAAAAAACCTGACGCTTGCTGAAACCATTTTAGCGAGCTATGCGCAAATAAAACCGAAACTTGAATCCAATTTAATGGGCTGGGCAACTGCGAACTTGGATGACCTGAAAACGCATCTTCGCAATCTGGTGCATCCCGGTTTTCTACGAGAAACCGCCGCAATCGGCTTGAAAGAATTTCCGCGCTATTTGAAAGCGATTGCATTGCGTGCCGAACGCGCTTTGGCTGACCCGATTAAAGATCAAACGCGCATGCTGGGATTAAAAAATTTTACCGACGCACTTAATCGCGCCCAAGAAAAAGGCCAGATGCAAGATCTGGCCTGGCAGCAATTTCGTTGGGATTGTGAAGAACTACGTGTGCAAGTTTTTGCACAAGAGCTCGGCACCCAGCGCTCGGTCTCTGCCAAGCGCTTGGCCAAACAGCTAGAGCAACTTACTGGACGCGTTTAACTTTTGCGACCGTGTTATAGCCATCTACCTGTAAGCGCCAGCCGCCAATCAATCCTGGACGTATAGTAACTTTAGGGTTAGTTATGGCTTTGATGCCGCCTAGTTCGCCTTCAACCACTTGCCAGGTTTGGCCGTTCTCGAGTTTAAAAATTTTTCCGGCACTGAAGCCTTTGAACTCGCCAATAACATTGCTGGTAACAACCTCACGTGCATCAGAATCATTGAAACCAATACGAACCAAGTCGTCTGCGGCACGGTTATAGCTAACACCAGCACCTGAGGTGGATGGGTTGCTGCGAATCCAGGCGTTCAGCGCTGCCAATTCTTCGGGACTTAATTTTTCCAAACCTGTGGCTTTGAAATCACGTGAAGACATTTGTTCTTCGACACTGGAGAATTCTTTCGCGATCGCGGCAGTGGCTATTAAGGAAAATGCACAGACGAATGCAATAAAAATACGTGGCATGGTGGCTCCCAAGTGTTTATGTTTGTAGGGCACTTTTATAAACTCATAGTTCTAAGCAAGACAAGGCGCTAGAAAAAAATAATGACGCGCATATATCGAATATGTAAGGAATTATTTTTTTCTAGCAACGCAGTATTGCAACGAAATATGAGTTTATAAAAGTGTCCTGTACTATCGAAGGCCTAAGTTTACACAATTTATACAGGGTTCCGCTTGAATTTATCGTCCGCCAAGGTGCCAAGGCTAAGTGATTGGCTGGAACAAGCCCAGCACGCCTCCGAGCGGGTGGACGTGCTGTGGCAGGCGGTGCAGGCTGCGACACAGATTTTGGCTCCCGAACCCTTGGAACAAGACACTATTTCACTTCTGGAAAGCCTACTGGCCTTGAAAGTGAGCCCGGATGTACTGCTCGCTGCGGCGCTGGAGAAATGGCCAGCCTTGCAGGCTTCGATCAATCCCAAACAGGAAGGCTTATCGCGATTACAGCCCTTATTGGACGGCATCAAGGCAGCTGAACAGGTGTGGAGCCTGCATGCTCAGCGCGAAAACCCTGGTAACTCGGAGGGCTTGCGCCGCCTATTACTCGCCTTGATACGCGATTTGCGCGTAGTTCCGATTTTGCTGGCCATGCAATTGCAACGCCTGCGCCAGGCGAATCAATATTCTGAACTGGAACGCCGTTCGCTCGCCCAATTAACGGCGGATATTCATTCGCCACTGGCCAATCGTCTAGGCATTTGGCAGTTGAAATGGGAGCTGGAAGATCTGGCTTTCCGTTATCTGCAGCCAGAAACTTATCAGAAAATTGCAAAACTTCTCGATGAAAAAAGAACCGGTCGCGAAAAGTTTATCGAGCAAGTCAAACAAAAAATGCGTGAAGCTTTATTGGAAGCCGGCATTGAAGCCGATATTGCCGGGCGGCCCAAACATATCTACAGCATTTGGAAAAAAATGCAGCGTAAAAACCTGCCGTTTAGCGAGCTATACGATATTCGTGCGATTCGGGTTTTGGTGAAAGATATTCCAAGCTGCTACACCGTGCTCGGTGTCGTGCATCAACTATGGCCATCAATTCCTTCCGAATATGATGACTACATAGCACACCCCAAAGGCAATGATTACCGCTCCTTGCATACGGCAGTTTTGGGCCCGGAAAATCGCACGCTGGAAATACAAATTCGCACACCGCAAATGCATGAGCATGCCGAGCTCGGCGTAGCGGCGCATTGGCGCTACAAAGAAGGCGGTTCCAGCGATGTCAGTTTTGAACGCAAAGTGGCCTGGATGCGGCAATTACTGGAACAGCGCGACAGCGATGTATCGCATGACTTACTGGCCGGCTTTAGCACTGAGTTAATGGAAGATCGTGTTTATCTGTTGACTCCAAAAGGCGAAGTCTTTGATTTGCCGCATGGCTCGACGGTACTTGATTTTGCCTATCACGTGCATACCGAAGTCGGGCATCGTTGTCGTGGTGCAAAAGTAAATGGCCGCATTGTCACGCTCGATTTCAAGCCGAGTAGTGGTGATCGTATCGAAATCATTACCAGCAAAGTGTCCGAGCCTCGTCGCGATTGGCTAATGAGTTCAAATGGCTTTCTGGTCAGTGGCCGTGCCCGCGATAAAGTCCGCGCCTGGTTTCATAAAATTGACCGTGCCAGAAACCTGCAAGCGGGACGCGACATTCTGGAAAAAGAATTACGTCGCGTTGCCCTGCTCAATGCCGATCTTGCACCCATACTCGAAAAATTTCGTCTGCCAAACACCGACGAATTATATTTGGCATTAGCACTAGGCGATGTTGGGCCGAATCAGGTTAGCCGCGCCTTGCACGAGCATCAGCAAAGCAGCAAATTGCCTGAAGTGGTAAAAACCACACCGAAAAAGTATGCCATCAAGAAAAATGCCGGTCAGTTTACGGTCGAAGGCGTCGGTAATTTACTCACGCAATTAGCGCGTTGTTGCCAACCCGTACCGGGCGATGACATTACCGGCTATCTAACTCGCGGACGCGGCGTCAGTATTCATCGTGCATCATGTGCGTCCTTGCGTCGCTTAATGAGTTTGCATGAAGACCGCTGCCTGCCAGTGAACTGGGGCCAGTCCGACAAATCACGCTATCTGGTGAATGTAGTTGTGCGCGCCTTCGACAGAAAATGGCTGTTGAAAGACATCACCAATATCATCGGCCAGAACGAAGTGCAGATACAGGGCGTAGATTCAAAAATAGATAGCAGTCACGGCATGGCCGAAATTAATTTTCTACTGAAAGTAAATGACTTCGAGCAACTCAGTGATTTACTTGGACGCCTGAATGCCGTGCCCGGCATCCAGGAAGCCAGAAGGCTAGGGTGAGGATGTGAATGATGGTGATATGCTTCAGCTGAAGTCTTCGGGACATTGCAGCACTTGCAATCAGAAGGTCGAGTTCGTAGCGACCAATTCATGGTTGAGAGATCATTTTGTTTGCAATCATTGCGGAAGTATTCCGCGCGAACGTGCGCTTATGTATGTCATTGACACGTATTTCCCGGATTGGCGTAAAGCGAGTATTCACGAGTCTTCGCCGGGTGGTCGCGGTGCGAGTGCGCGACTGGCAAAAGAGTGTTCGAACTACACCACCTCACAGTTTTTTCAAGGCCAGGCACTTGGCAGCATGGTCGCAGGTGTTCGATGCGAGAATCTCGAAAACCTGACCTATCCGGATGAATATTTTGACCTGCATATCACGCAGGACGTACTCGAGCACGTATTTCATCCAACTAAAGTATTTCACGAAATAGCACGCACTTTAAAGCCGGGCGGCATGCATATTTTCACAGTGCCGCTAGTGAACAAAAATCAGGCATCAAAATCACGTGCCCGAATGCAAGATGGCAAAATTATCCATATTGTTGAAGATATCTATCACGGAAATCCCATTGGCGATGGTAAGTCTCTAGTGACGGTTGATTGGGGTTATGATATTTGCCAAAAAATATTTGACGCCTGCGGCTTGTTTACACAAATTATTTATATCGATGATTTAACTCGCGGTATTAGAGCCGAGTATATTGAGGTCCTGGTAAGTTTCAAGCCGAATGCAAATCAAATTCAAGATTCGATTCCTTGATTTCCATTCCATTCTAAAAAACCAATAAATTTTCATTAAGTTATCCGGAAGCCATCATGCTGATCGAAACAGTTCATGCGGTACTCGAAAATGCGGAAAAAAACGAAAACATACAGACACGGCAGCAGGCAGTTGAATGCCTGAGAAAAGTTGGGCTGGATGATTTTGGATTGGTATTGATAGGAATGCCCGATATCAAATACCCAAAACTATCAAAATTACTGCCAAGTATGGCTAGTGAGAAAGTGCAATGGGATTGGACCGGGAATGCCGGCCCTGCTTTGTTGATGCAGACCAATACCTTTATTCGCTTCCTGGCAACAATGTTTATCAGTCTGACAAAAAAAGATATGGCATCGATAAAAGCACTGGATTTTGGCTGTGGTTATGGCCGCATGATCCGCTCTTTGTACTATTATGTAGATCCGGAAAATATTACCGGAGTGGATCCTTGGGATCTTTCAATTGAGCAATGCGAATTACACGGCATTGGTTCCCATGTAGTTCAGTCGGATTATTTACCGACAACATTGCCTGTTAAAACCCAGCAATTCGACATGATCTACGCCTTCTCGGTGTTTACGCACCTTAGTGAAAGGGCTGCAAGGCAAGCACTGGATACGCTAAGAAACTACATTGCTCCAGATGGAGTGCTAATGATCAGCATTCGTCCGTTCGAGTATTGGCAGTTCGATCAAAATATTGTGTCAGATGAAAAACTAAAACTCGAAACCTGTCATCGGAATTTCGGCTTTGCTTTTTATCCGCATGATGGAAGCAAACTGGAGGGCGATGTAACCTATGGCGATACAAGCATGACTGTTGAATGGCTGCAGTCTAATTTCCCTGCTTGGGAGCTGGTATCGCTAGATCGTCCGTTAAGCGACCCATATCAGATATATTTGGCGCTTCGACCTAAAAATAAGAACTAAGGATCTGATGATTTTTATGCTTTTTAACATTACAGGGTGCGCTTGAGCGCAGCCTATGCATCCATCACATGAATTTCGTGTTCTTCGATGTGCACTATATTACCTGCGACTATCTTGCAGGTCTTGCGAAGTTCAACCTCACCATTCACTGTGACAACACCACTGGCGACGATGGCTTTACCCATGCCGCCGCTGCTGGCCAGGCCGACTAATTTGAGCAATTGGTTTAACTCGACATAGTCGTGTTCAAGCGTGAATTCGATAATTTTCATGTTGGCATTGTACCCCAGTTCGCAACCCAGAAATTATGCACGTATTTTCACAAAAACGGCAGGTAAGACCTGCCGTTTCATTATTCAAAACTCATAGTATGCCGTATTATATTTTTTCAAATTCGGCAATTTCATCTAAAAACTTAATTGCGTTATTCAAGGACTTGCCTGTCACGCTGGCCTCCATTTTTTCCGACAGGTTTGGCCGTTTATATGCCCATGCAATAAATCCCAAAGTTGCCAGCAAACCGGTAAATCCAATGACCCACCAGCTCAGTATCATCATCGGCGGGCCTTTCGCATAAATATCAAAACCAAAGGCCCAGGCAAACACGATCATGGTGAAGGGAATCCAGAGTAGCCACCACACAAGGCCAAGCAGGGTGCCGCCACGCATATAGAAACTGCGAACTTTTGCCAGTTGTTTCTGAATTTCAATAACGGGTGCGGAGTAATCCACACGGCTCATCAATCCCTGCATGGCACCGCCGAAAATGATAAGTAAAATACCGTAAATGTGCAGCGATAATCCTGCATAAAATAAATGCGGGATATCACGGGTGGCGTTCCAAAAAACAGCAGCCAGCAATGCCAGGCATGATCCAATAATCATTTGAACACCCTGACCCCATACCAGCGGACGCAATTTGCCGGGAGCTTTGCTGCGTTTTTCCTGCAATAAAACTTTTTTGTTCAGCGTCAGGTGCTCTTCAAGACGACGGTCAAGACTTTGCCAAGCGAGTTTCATTTCATCGAGTTCCATGATTTTTCCTTAAGATTGTGTGTTGATGTCATCGCGGATGCGTTGTTTTAAACGACTTATTTTGGTGGCGACATTGGTTTCGCTGATGCCGACAATGTCGGCAATTTCGCGGTAGCTGTGGTCTTCCAGATAAAGCAGCATCAATGCACGGTTTAACGTGTCTAATTGTGCGATGAAGCGTTGCAGGCAATTGACTCGTTCGTGGTCTTTGCTTTCGGCGATGTCTGTACCAATATTCAGGTGGCTCTCGTCTAGTGGAACCGAATACTCAAGACTGTTTTTCCTTTGCCGAACACTCGATATGGCTACGTTCAAGGCAATACGGTACATCCAGGTTGAAAACTTGCGTTGGCCGTCATACGCCGGAAACGCCCGCCATAACTGGATGGCAATTTCCTGTGCCAGATCGGCGCGATCATCGGCTTGCCAGCAATAGGTGTTAACTACTTTGTAAACAATTTTTTGATGCTGCTGTAATAGCTGCTCAAATTCCTGTTTACCCGGTATGGCCATAAATAAGCTATCGGAAGTCATTAGGGGTAATCTGCCTTGTTGTATAAACCATGATTCGCGGCAGAACAAGAAAAATCACACCAGCCTATAGTTTTCGTAGGAGGCTGCTTGCGGGCGAGGGTTCCGGCGAGGTTTTCGGGTCTAGAAGGCCCTCCTACCAAAGCATATTCGCGCCTGACGGGCGCTCCCACGGAAATCGGAATTCGTTTACCATCGCTTGGTATGAGTGCAAACGATAAACCAATATTAGACGCCGTTATCGTCGGTTCCGGATTTTCCGGCTTGTGTATCGCGATCAAGATGCAGCAGGCGGGAATGGCTTATATTGTTTTGGAACAGGCCAGTGCCATCGGCGGAACCTGGCGTGACAATACCTATCCCGGTGCTGCCTGTGATGTGCCATCAAATTTGTATTGTTTTTCGTTTGCACCGAACCCGGATTGGTCGCGCACTTATCCGCAGCAGGCAGAAATTCAGACGTATATGAATGCTTGCGCAGAGAAATTCGATGTCCGAAAAAACATTCAATTCGGAAAAAAAGTCACGAAAGCAAGTTTTGATAGCAGCCGAAAAGTTTGGCTAATTGAAGTCAATAATGGCACAGAAGTTTTTGAAGCGCGTAGCTTGGTAATGGGAGTGGGAGGTCTTAGTCAGCCTAAAATGCCGGACATCAAAGGCATTGAAAGTTTTGCCGGGGAGTTATTTCATACCGCACGTTGGCGTCATGATATTAGTTTGGATGGTAAACGTGTGGGAATTGTCGGTACCGGTGCCAGTGCCATTCAAATCGTGCCGGAAATTGCCGATAAGCTTAAGCAGTTAAATATTTTTCAACGAACGCCACCCTGGCTTATTTTCAAGCCGGATTTTCCAATTCAAACTTGGCGGCGCTGGCTTCGCGCCAAATTACCGATCCTGCAAAAAATAAATCGTGCTTATACCTATTCCTGGCACGAGAGTTGGGCGATTGCTTTTACACGTTTTCCTTCAGTGTTAAAAATTGTGCAGCAACTCGCAAAATATTTTATGCAGCTTAATATTCGCGACAAGGAACTGCGTGCAAAATTGATGCCCCATTATGTGATTGGCTGCAAGCGCGTACTATTATCCAATAATTATTTTTCGACTTTGAAAAAACCGAATGTTCATTTAGTGACAGACACTATCGAGCACATTACTCCAACCGGAATACGTACTCGCGATGGTAGTGAACATTTGCTCGATATTATCATTGCCAGTACTGGATTTTTGGCCGCTGAGGCGGGTTCGCCATTTCCGGTTTATGGTTTGGACAATAAAGAATTGAATGAACAGTGGAAGCAGGGCCCAAGCGCATATTTGGGTACAACCGTTAATGGGTTTCCGAATTTTTTTATCATGACCGGGCCCAATACTGCGCTAGGTCATAACTCGATGATTTACATGATTGAATCGCAGGCGAATTATGTGATGTCGGCTTTGAAAATCATCACAGAATCAGCCGACACTGCTTTCGATATTCCGCAGCAAACCCAAAATACATATAACGAAATACTACAAAGACAATTAGCGAAAACGGTCTGGAATACCGGCGGCTGCTCCAGCTGGTATCTTGCCAGCAATGGCTTGAATACAACGCTATGGCCGGACTTCACCTTTGTGTATCGCCACAAAACCCGACGTTTCGACGTTGAACATTATCAACGGCTTGTGTGATTTTACGTGATTGCTGCTATGCAAGATGACGAGGTTTGAAAACCTGCTACATTCAGGTCGCCATTCGGCACCGTATTGAGTCATAAAGACAAATACATCGAATCTATTCTCTTGGGAGGGAGCATATGAATCGTTATCTTTTCAGCCGCCTGTTGGCGGTTCTGTTCTTGTGTTTTTGCTCGTTAAACGCGAGCGCACAAACCGGCTATACGCAAACAAAAAATCCGATTGTGTTAGTGCATGGCTTATTGGGTTTTGATTCGGTATTGGGCGTTTATGATTATTGGTACGGCATTGGCGGCGAACTGAAATCCGGCGGCGCCAAGGTGTATACCGCCAGTGTTTCTGCCAGCAATTTTTCGGAAGTGCGGGGCGAACAATTGATTCGCGATTTGGATAATTTACGCGCCGTAACCGGCAAGCAAAAATTCAATTTAATCGGACATAGTCACGGTGGCCCAACCATTCGTTATGTCGCATCGGTTCGCCCTGACTTGGTGGCTTCGGTAACCGTGTTGGGATCGCCGAATACCGGCGCGCCGATGGCAGATTTACTCAGCACCACATTGCCGCCGGGTTCGCCCCTGCGCGCAATTCTTGCCGGTTTCGTCAATGGCTTGAGCAGTCTTCTGGGTGCATTGTCGGGGAATACCGATCCACAAAACGCCTTGGGCGCCTTAGCCTCTTTGAGTAGTGCCGGTTCCGCCAGTTTTAATGGCCGTCACCCACAGGGTAAGCCAACAACGTCGTGCGGAAGCGGCATGAATCTGGTGAATGGTGTGCGCTATTACTCGATGGGCGGAACATCGGTATTGACGAATGTTTTCGATATTAGTGATCCCTTGATGGGTGCAGGTAGCCTGGTGTTTGGTTTTGAACAAAATGATGGCTTGGTTGGTCGTTGTTCATCGCATTGGGGCACGGTATTGCGCGACGATTATTCCTGGAATCACCTTGACGAAGTGAATCAATTTCTCGGTTTGCGTGGCTTGTTTTCATCCAGCCCATCGAGTGTTTTGCGGGCGCAAGCCAATCGTTTGAAAAACCTGGGTCTGTGATTAAAGCGCGCTCAATAGGGCTCAGTGTTGCGGTGCTTGTCATCGCAGCACTGAGTGTTAATTACTTGCTTCGAAGCGATGCGAATAAGAATAGTGAAAATTCGAATACCGATACTCAAGGTGATTTAGTCGCTCAGTCACAAACGAGTGTATCCAATAGTAAACCGACAATAAAAAAAGCCGGATTTTCTGTGGAACAAAGCTCGTTGCGCGGCACCGAAGTTGATGGTGGTATTTCACTCGATGCAAATGCTGAAGTCGTCCTTGACATGGGCATGCGTCGATTATTTGATTACTACCTCAGCTTGATCGGCGAGCGTGATCTTGTTCAAATTCGTATATTGCTCAAAGACCAGTTGCTCACTCAATACAATCAAACCAATGCTGAAAAAGTTCTGCAATATTTTGACCGCTATACCGATTATTTGTCTGCACTGGCAGCGCTGAATATTGGTGGTCTGAGCAAGCCTGAAGAGCGTCTCCAACAAGTTGCTTCATTACGCAAAAAAATGCTGGGCGAAGCAATGGCCCTGGCTTTTTTTAGCGAAGAAGAAGCCCTTGCCGCATTGACCTTGAAACGAATGGCAATTGCCAATAATAAAAAATTGAGCGCCGGTGAAAAAGCAAAATTACTGGCCGAATTGGATGCCTCCGAAAATTATTCGGCGCGAACCCAAGCCGATACTGCTGCCTTAATCACCGAGCAAACCCGTCAACTCGATGCATCAAATCTGACGGATGCCCAACGAGCTGCCGAGCGTGAAGCTTTGTGGGGAAAAGAAGCGGCCACTCGTCTGGCGCAGCTGGATCAACAACGCACGCAATGGGGCGCACGGATTGAACAATATGTACTGGCACGTTCGCGTATTGATGCTGATCGCGGCCTGTCTGCAAATGCGCGTGCACAAGCCATAGCCGCATTACGAGCACAACAATTCAATGCTGCCGAGCGACGGCGTGTTGCTTCGCTGGAAGCGATTGGGCAATTAAAACCGGGCGGCTAGGGTTGAGCTTTTCGTAGGAGCGCCCTCAGGCGCGAGCGAAATAATCGAACCTAGGAGCGAGCTCTGCTCGAGAAATGCTTGCGTCAATCCCACCGTAGGAGCGAGCTCTGCTCGCGAAATGCTTGCGACAATCCTATCGTAGGAGCGAGCTCTGCTCGCGAAATGCCTCGTCGCAGGTTTTCGCGAGCAGAGCTCGCACCTACGTTTGGCATGGTCGCAGATCTTTCGCGGCTTATACCGCTCCTACAATTGCGATGTTGCGGCATAATACGCGCAATCTTTTCGATCGCTGCCATGTCATTGCCTAATTACCAACAAGCCCTGCGTGATAACGCGCACGTATTTGCACACGCTGACGAAATGCGTGCTTTGCTCGAAGCACACGGCAGTTTGTCGGATTGGTCGAGGTTTGCAGAAAGCTGGAATGATTTGGGTCTTGATACCTATATGGCCGATCAAGGGCGTTATCGCCGTCGTCGGCATGCGGTGTTTGAAGCTATTGATGGACAAATATTAAGGCTTGCTCATCAACCGCATTTTCAAACGCTCGATTACAACGCGCTGAATGGCGGCATCGAACGCTGGTTCGAGCCGATCAAAGACGAGCAGGCCAATAGTCGCAGTTTGAAAACGATTTTGTCGTGCTGCCTGGATTTGTTTTCAAGCTTGGCTGCTGACGTCAAACAATGGCAAGTCGAAGTACATCAGTTTCGTATTGAAGCCAGTGCCGATGCGCCCGGTTTGCCAACGCCGGAAGGCATGCATCGTGATGGTGTTGATTATGTGTTGGTGTTGTTGATCAAGCGCAGCAATATTGCCAGCGGTACCACGATGATAGGCTCGCTTGACGGCAGTTTGTCGAGCAGTTTTACATTGATCGAGCCATTCGACGCTGCTTTGGTCGATGACGCGCGGGCCTATCATGGCGTGACCGCCGTTGAGCTGATCAACCCGAAACTACCGGCTTATCGCGATGTGCTGGTAGTTACTTTTCGCAAATGCTAGGCTTTTTTCTTGCGGTTTGATTTATGTTTGACGGGCGTTAGCGCTTTTAAATACAACGCGTACAGTGCATCCACTTTTTCGATGTAACCCAGCGTTTCAGCATAAGGTGGAACGCCGCCGTAGCGGGTTACCGTGCCAATGCCTGCATTATAGGCAGCGGTTGCAAGTTGCCTGTCACCTTTGTAGCGGCGCTGCAATTCACTCAGCATTTTTGCGCCAGCATTGATCGATTCTGTCGGTGAAAACGGATCTTTTACTTGGTACTGCGCCGAGGTTGTCGGCATCATTTGCATAATGCCTTGCGCACCTTTGGGTGAAACGGCCTTTTCATCAAAATTACTTTCTGCGTGGGCAATGGCGCGTAACCAGGCATCATCAATTTTATTGGCTTTGGCGGCGCGCTTGAAAATATCAGAGTGAATATTAATTATTGGTTTACCCACTTTACCTAAACCGGCATGTGCAAAGGCGCCGGGCGGAGGCGTCACGGTATAGGCAAGCACGGGTGTTGAGCCCGGCAAGTTACGCGTGCTGTAAACGGTTTTTCCCTCTTGCTCGCGTTGATAAAGCACACCACTTTGTTTGCCGTTTGCGCCCCATAGGTTCGGAATTTTTGCCGAATTGTCATCGAAGCTTTGCGCGGTACATTTTGAACCCGGCTCGGGCGCTGTCGCCAAACTTACCGTGCCTTTTTGTACGCAGCGATATACCGTGCGTGCCTGCGTTTCGGTCACGCAAGTTAGTAATGACAATGTAATTAGATTTAGTACGAAAAATTTATGCATGCGGGCATGATAGATGGTGAGCGGTAGCCAAACCACAATAGTTAAACTCTATTAGGCCAATATTGTTGAATGTGAAGCGGACATGAGTCTTAGCGCACAAGCGGCTTGTTTCTACTGTGCCACGCCACCATTAAGTCGAAATATTCATTAACTTACTGTTAAAGACAGGCCTTGGTTAGCAGAAGTCACTATTTCATTTGCTTATCTGGGCACTGAATCAGACAATACACGCATACAACGAAGGCACCAAAAACCCTATGGATACTAATTCCGCCCAAACGCCGCAAGTCACGACAGTGAATCTTCGTCAGCTGTTGAGCAAATTTGCAAAGCCGCATTTGGGTCGCGCTATTTGGCAGCTCATCAACACACTCACGCCATTTTTTATGTTGTGGGCATTGATGGCCTGGAGCGTTGTTGGTGAATGGGGTTATGGCTGGACATTATTATTCGCGCTGCCTACCGCCGGCCTGTATGTGCGAATTTTCATTTTTCAGCACGATTGCGGCCACGGCTCTTTTTTTGCTAGCGAAAAAGCCAATCATATTGTTGGCGCCAGTTTGGGACTAATCACTTTATTCCCTTATGGCTATTGGAAAAAAACCCATGCTATTCATCACGGTACTTCGGGTAATTTAGATCGCCGCGAAATTGGCGATATCGAAACGCTAACTGTCCGGGAATATCAATCGCGTTCCTGGTTCGCACGTTTCTGCTATCGCTTTTATCGCAGCACGCCGGTGCTGCTCGGTATTGGGCCTTGTTACCAATTTATTATCAAACACCGGTTTCCCTTTGACATGCCATTTTCTTGGAAGAAAGAATGGGCGAGTGTCTTGATCAATAATTTCATGATTTTATTGCTTGGCTTGGCGCTTGGTTTTTTGATTGGCTGGCACACGGTATTGCTGGTGCATATTCCTATCGTGCTCATTGCCGGTGCTTTGGGCGTATGGCTGTTCTATGTGCAACATACTTTCGAGCACGCCTATTGGACTCGCAAAGAAGATTGGGATGCCCATAAAGCAGCTATAGCCGGTAGTTCATTTTACGATTTGCCCAAAGTGATGCATTGGTTTACCGGCAATATTGGTTACCACCATATTCATCACCTTGCCAGCCGCGTTCCTAATTATCGTCTGCGTGAAGCGTTTGAATCGAGCCCATTGCTCCAGCTTGCGCCTAGGCTCACTTTGTGGACCAGCTTGAAATGCGCACGCTTGAAATTATGGGATGAAGAATTACAGAAAATGGTGGGTTTCCCAAAACGTCGTCGCGCTTAAAATAATTTCTTTTAAACAAAAACGCGGGCAATGCCCGCGTTTTTTATGCGCTGCAAAATCTGTATTATTCGGACAATTGCCAGCTAATCGTTTCACCCGCGCGAAACGGCACCAAAGTCTGCTTGCCCAAGCTTATTTCAGCGGGAACAATCCAACTTTTTTTATGCAGCGTGATGGAGTCTTGATTACGCGGCAAGCCATAGAAGTCGGGACCATGGAAACTGGCGAATGCTTCCAACTTATCTAATGCCCCGGCGGCTTCAAAGGCTTCTGCGTAGAGTTCGATGCCTGCATGCGAGGTGTACATGCCGGCGCAGCCACAGGCAGTTTCCTTGGCGTTACGAGCATGTGGCGCGCTATCGGTGCCAAGGAAAAACTTCGGACTGCCGGAAGTCGCAGCAGCCACCAATGCTTGCCTGTGGTGCTCGCGTTTCAAGACCGGCAGACAATACATATGCGGACGAATTCCACCGACCAGCATGGCATTGCGATTGAGCAAGAGATGATGGGCTGTTAGCGTACCGGCAACACCCTCGCGGGCCTGCAACACAAAATTGACCCCTTCTTTCGTCGTTATGTGCTCAAGCACCACTTTCAGATTCGGAAACTCATCAACAATTTTTTGTAAATGCCGTTCGATGAATACGGCTTCGCGATCAAAAATATCGATATCGGCATGGGTTACTTCGCCATGCAGCAATAATGGCATTCCGCATTCCTGCATGCTTGCAAACACATTTTTGCAAAGCGACAAATCAGTTACACCGGAATCCGAATTAGTGGTGGCGCCCGCAGGATAATATTTGACGGCATGCACTAAGCCGCTTTTCGAGGCACTCATAATGTCGTCGGATGACGTGTTTTCAGTGAGATAAAGTGTCATCAGTGGCTCAAACTGCATACCCGCCGGAACGACAGTCATGATCCGCTCACGGTAGGCCAGCGCATCGTCTAATGTACGTATCGGTGGCAGCAGATTGGGCATAACAATAGCCCGAG
This sequence comes from Arenimonas sp., assembly GCA_043721835.1. Taxonomy (GTDB): domain Bacteria; phylum Pseudomonadota; class Gammaproteobacteria; order Xanthomonadales; family Xanthomonadaceae; genus Arenimonas. The sequence goes on from JAYSQD010000057.1 coordinate 19,078, forward strand.
CAAATCGACGTGCGGTATCGGGTAAAACCGAAGCGAGTGCTTCGCCATCGCGCAAGTGTAAATGCCAGTCATCGGGCCGTATCATGCTGAAAGATGTGTTGTTCATAAGACTTAGAAGTAGGAGAGTTTCCCTATTTTAAAGCAATTTACCGGGCAAGTTTGTACCGGTGGTTAAAACAGATCAGTGAACATGATGCAAGCTAGCTTTAGGCATATTGCCATAGTAAAACCAGAGGTCTATAAAGATGACTGGCATCACAACTTGAGGCTTTATGATTGGCTATGTAACTTTGGGCACCAATGATTTGGTGCGCGCAGCAAAATTCTATGACGCATTACTTGGTGAAATTGGAGCAGGGCGTTTTATGGAATCTGATAAATTTATTGCCTGGGGTACTGGCGCCAATTCACCTGGCATCGGCTTGATTTATCCCAACGACGGAAAGCCTGCAACAGTAGGCAATGGCGTGATGGTCGCGATCATTGTAGATAGCACCGAAAAAGTAGATCGTCTCTACAAAAAAGCGATTGAATTAGGCGCTACTGATGAAGGTCCGGCAGGCCCGCGTGGTGAAGGTTTTTATGCGGGTTATTTTCGTGATCTGGATGGCAATAAACTAAACTTTTTCTGCATGGGTTGAATGTCGGTCCGGCCTTGGCCCGACGAGTTGCATTAAACAACTTGTCGGGATTGAAAACCATTGGGAGAAAATAATGAGAGTAATGCTAATTAGCTTCATGTCTCTTATTCCCTGCGTGTCACAAGCAGACGTCAGTTTTACTTATCCGCAACAAACGCAATGCACCTCGAATGTATCCGCCATCCAGATATCCGGCAGTCATATGCGTTTTGATAGCGTGCTGGAGAATAAAAAATACTCCATGTTATTCGACGGTACCGAGGACATGATCACCATGCTGGATCATTCCAGTCGGCAATACCATCAAACCGAAGTCGATGAAGATGCTCTGGATTACAACAAAGACGTAATGTCGAGCACCGGCACCTTTATGGACAAACAAATGCAAGCCATGCAGGCGCAGATGAAACAGCAATGCGCCCAGATGGAAAAGCAGGGCATGAGCTGCCCCAATATGGACCTGTCATCGATTATGCACAGCATGCAAGCCTCCGCTGGTCAAGGCGCAGCCGAATTAGAAATAAAGCCGAGTGAAAAAAGAAAAACGGTAGCGGGAATGGCTTGTAAAAGCTTTGATCGCTACGAAAATAACCGTAAAAAATCAGAAGAGTGTTACATCGAAGTGAAAGATATCATGATGTCGGATAAAGATAAAAAATATTTGCTCAGAAATATGAAAGTCATGCTTCACTATGTTGATTCTTTTGCCGGGCTTTCCGAAAAATTCACAATGACTGATACCCATCAATCGGCAGAACCAGACCCTGCCGACAAAGATATTTTATTATCAAAAATTTGTTACTCGCCCGATGGCATTGAAGCTGGACGCATTGAAGTGCAGATTAATAACACCGCAATTGATCCAACAATTTTTGATATTCCGCCTGCTTATCAAGTAATGAGCATGACCCAGTAGGAGGCCGCTTACGGGCGACGTTTCTAATGTCTTTTGGTCAAAATCACAATATTTTTTCGGTACGCTTTGTACACCTTAATGTATTGGATTACACCGCAGCTTTCCCGGGGTCGGTGGAGCGTGCCCCGGGCTACTTGATTTTTATAGCTTGCCGGGTACGTTCAACGCGGGCTTTTTCTTTTAATTCAAATTCGGAAATGCAGGCATCGCGTTTTACCATGGCGCATTCCAGGTAATCGACAATTTCGATAACGGCGGCACGTACAGCACGCGAGTCGGGCCCGGTTTCTAGCCCGCCAATACCAAGGCTGCGGGTTTGTACCTTAGTATTTTCGTTCGGTACTGTTCTGCCTTCAATGGTGCGTGAGTAGCGTATTTCGCCGGTGGTCGTATCAATAACCCGTAAATCCACAGCTAAATAACCGCCATGCGAAATGGATTCAACGCCGCCGCCATAACCCATAAAGCCGCGCTTGGTTTTGGTTTCTACCTGATTTTCAAACGCGGTAATCGTGCCGGTAATTAAATATTCGGCGCCAGTGAGTTTTCCTATTTGAATACTGGTGGCGGCAGAAACCATGCCCGAGGCGGACAGGTTTTGTTCTTCAAGCACGGCTCGTAGTTTTTGGCGTTCAACAATCGTCAGGCTTGGTCGGGCCGATAATTCATTGGTCAGCATCGTGGTCAAGGCGCGACCGACACCGCCTTGCATAAACATGGCGCCGGTTTCATCCTGGAATTTGAGTACACCAATAATGGGTTTATTTTGCCCAGTAGTCGCGGTGCTATTTTCCTGCGAATAAGCAGTGGCACTCAGCATCAAGCTTGATAAAACTATCCCGATGAAAATAAACACAACATTTTTCATCTTACCTGTGCCTGCTAACTGGATTTTTCGGAAGCATTGATGTCTTCCATGATTAGCTCGGCGTCACTCTCTGAGGTATGCACATATTCGTTGAAGCGAACCGGAATGAGATCTTTGTCCAGCAATTTTTGAATGCGGGTAAATAATTCGGCACGCGAGAATGGTTTTTTCATGAAATCATCGGCGCCAATGCGTTGCACATAAAATTGTTCAGTCGCTTGCTCGTTGCCACTGATCATGATGATGGGAATATTTTTTGTCCGTACGTCATGTCGCAAATGTCGTAAAGCGGTGAAGCCACTAATACCGGGCAGCACAATATCCAGAAAGATGATGGCAGGGTTATCGCGGTAAGCGATTTCAAGCCCTTTTTCGGCATCTTCTGCTTCGAGTACCTGGTAATCATTCTGTTTGAGCATGCGACTCATCAGCGCAACAATCGTTGCCGAGTCGTCAATCACCAATACCTTGGTGCCAGCCGTTGCGTTGATGCGTTCTTTGCCGCGACGTTCCGGAATGCTGGTTTGACCGTCGGGCAACTCGACCATAGGGGCCGGGGGCGCAGCGGGGGTAGGTTCTTTTGCCTGTTTGGCATCAGCGAATAACTGTTTTAATCGGTCTAGCAGGCTCATTGCTTAAACTGTCCACGAAACTGATGCGATAAGTGTGGCCCCATCGGGTTTTTATGGCAAGCGTCACACTTTTACTGGTGTGAACAAGGCTAATTTCTGGCTCCGCTTGAGCTGTTTGATCTGATGCTCGGCGATTGAGGCCTGCGAGCGGTTCGCATAAGGCAGGCTGCCAATCAGCTGTTTTGGTGGGTGTGAACGAGTGTAACGGGCACCTTTACCGAGCTGATGCGCAGCAAAACGTTGCGCAAGCCCATTGGTGATGCCGGTATAAAAACTACCGTCCTGACATTCGAGCAAATAGACGCACCATGCCTTAACAGTTGTTTTTTGTGGCAGCTTAGCGCCTGAACGGATCAGGCCTTTGACTTTTTTGCTGCCGCCTTCTTTGCCGGTGCTTTTTTAGCGACGGTTTTTTTACCGCCACTTTTTTAATTGCAATTTTCTTGGCGGCCACTTTTTTGGTGGCTACTTTTTTAGTAGCCGCTTTTTTAAGTGGTATCTTTTTGGCCGCAACTTTCTTTATTGGCGCTTTAACGGTAATCGCTTTTTTCACCGGGGCAGTTTTTTTGGTGGAAGCACTATTCAGGTAGGCCAATACTTCTTCAGCATGGTCTTCGGGACTTACCTTGGCCCAGACCTGTTCAATTTTTCCGTTGCCGGCGATCACAAAAGTACTGCGTTGAATGCCAAAGTATTTTTTGCCGTACATATTTTTTTCGACCCAAACCCCAAAAGCTTCGCAGGTTTTATGTTCGGGGTCGGCCAGCAATGAAAAATTCAGATTGTATTTTTTAACGAATTTTCCGTGGGCTTTTTCATCATCGGCACTAATGCCAAATACCGGAACATTGAGCTTGTTGAATGCCGGTAAGTTGTCACGGAAGCCGCAGGCTTCTTTCGTGCAGCCGGGCGTATCGTCTTTCGGATAAAAATACAGCACAAATCGTTGGCCTTCCAAACCAATATTGCTAATGGTTTTGCCGTCTTCATTATTTAAGTGAAAATTGGGTACTGCGGCACCGATAGTTAACATGAATGTGGTCCTTTATTTCTTTATTGAACGGGTGGGTATTGGCACATTACAGACATCGATGTGACCGGCAGGTGCTTTATACCAATCGTCACGGCGATTACGGCGGGCTTCGACCAATTGCGTAAAGCTGTCGGTATCGGTGCGTAAAATTTCAATAGCGGTGCGATCTTCTACCGGCACATCGGCCATGACGCGAATGGATTTAATCGGTGTGCGCTGTTCGGCTTTTTCGTAAAAACCCAAGGGACCGGTACCGCGTTGCAAAATGGAAAGCAGTTCCATACCTTGCACGACACGGCCTACGACGGTGATGTTTTTATCGAGTTGGCGTGGTGATTGCCCAATAACCACATAAAGCTCGGAGCCATTGCTGCTGTCGGGTTCCATGCCGCGACCGGCGCCGACCATGCCATAGCAATGCGTCAGCCATGCCTGGTTATTGACCGGATTTTGTGCAGCCGGCATGTCTTCTACAAAACCTACATGCGGTGCCCAGCCATCGACATCGGGCAAACGAGTGAAGGCGAGGCCATCACTTTTACGAATGAATTCGGCTGGTAGTGTTTGTTTGGCAAGTTTGAAGCTGCGTTTTAATTTTTCATCATCACCGTTGGCATCGCCCCATTGCACCACGAAATTGTCCTGAGAACGGTTAATGCTTAAACCATCAAAATATTTTTCTTTCGCCAGTGCGACAATATTTTTACTGTGCTGGGGTGCAAATGTCGGCGCAAGCTCAATCACGACGCGACCGGAATTGAGTTCCATATAAATCGTATTGTTTGGGTCTAATTGACGCCAGTCACTCGGCTGCGTGGCGTCCAGAATTTCCTGCATGGTTTTCGGTTTCACTGGCAGGGCGGGGCTATCTTGTGCACCAAGCGTGGCGTTACTGAATGCAATAGTCATTGCCAGCGCAAGTACTAAATATTTTTTTGTTTTCATGTTGGAATTCCGTAGAGGTCGAGGTAGTTTGCCACAGCATTGGATGAAGATTATCGCAAAACTTCAAGCGCAGCGGCAGCTGCATGAAGCTCGGTGCCAAGATAACTGTGGCTACCGCAAGCAATAAAGCCAGCCTTGGCAAATTGCTTTCGATACCAAGTGGCAGGGCGTTCGATAAAGCCGATTTTGTCGCCGATAATATCGTCTTCCTTGCTCCAAAGCTCGAGAAATGCCATGCCGCCGCAAAGCTCTGCGAAGCCTTTCAGGCCGCGTTTTAATTCGGCATCTGGTAGGTAGTGCATGACATCGGAGCAGACCAGTAAATCCACTGGCGCGCCAAATCGGAGTTGTTCGAGTTGGCCAAAATTAGCGAAGGCTATATTGCGAGTGCGGCCAAATCGCGACACGGCATATTCACTGGAATCGACACCTCGATAGTCCAATTTGGGTCGGAGTTTTAACAAGGGGGCGCGCCACACGGCTTCGCCACAGCCAACGTCTAGTACCGAGCGAATGGGGCGTTCCAGATAATATTCGGCCAACGAAACCGCCATATGTACTTTGCGCCCCAGCAAGGCCGGGCTATTACGCTCGTGTTTTGAATTGCGATACCAGCGATCAAAATAATTTTTGTCATACTGCTTGCTCATGGCTAAACCCGATAGAATTTCGACTAGCTTACGCGTTATGCTGAATTTGCCAATATTGAGAGGCGGTTTCGATGGATGTAACTTGGCTATTTCAGAGTATGTGGTGGAGCACCGTGGGTTTGAGTTATTTTATTTATGGCAAACGCCAAGGCAAAATCATGGCGATGACATGCGGCGCTTTATTGATGGTTTTCTCGTATTTTATCGATAGCAATCTGTGGATGTTTGTTATTGGCGTGGTGCTAAGCTTTATTCCCTGGCGCTGGCGAATTTGAGCCAATCAAGCGGAACAAGTGGAGTTAGCAATGGCAAAAGATGATGCTTTTATTGAATATCTGCATGAGTTGCTGGACCCGCTTGGTAAAATTTCGACTAAAAAAATGTTTGGTGGCCATGGTGTTTATTGTAATAGCGTGATCATGGGTTTGGTGATCAACGAAGCCCTGTATTTAAAAGTGGATGAACAGAGCAAGGATTTTTTTAGCAAACAAGGCTGTGAACCCTTCGTTTACCATAGCAAGGCCAAGCAAGTGGCGATGAGTTATTGGTCGGTACCCGATGATGCAATGGAGTCTTCCGAACAAATGTTGCCGTGGGCCAAGCTTGCTTATGCGGCGGCATTGCGGAAAGAAAAAAAGCCCACTCCAAAAAAGAAAACGTAAGGGCGCCTGCTTGCTGCGCCCGCATTAAATGACGAATACGCAGGAGGGCCCTTGGGCCCGACCGAATCCGTCGGCCGCAAGCGGTCTCCTACGAAAATATTCTCGGCCCTGGGCGCAGCAAGCAGGCGCGCTTAGCTCTCAACCGATTTGTAACGAACGCATGCTAATCGAGCTCAATACTTCTGCATTAAAAAATCTCAATAACTCGCCTTCTTGCTGCTGTGCGAGCACATACAACAAAGGCAGATAATGTTCTGCAGTCGGAATACTTAAGGCCGCCATTTGTCCGAATTTTGCATAATCACACAGGGCGGCATGGTCTTTTTGCAAAATACAGTTCATGACAGTTTGATCGAAGGCACTTGCCCAGTCGTAAGCCCGCACTTCGTTGAAATCAAATACCCGCAAGTTATGCACAATATTGCCGCTACCAACGATCAAAATACCTTGCTCACGCAGCGGCCTTAATTTTTTGGCCAGCTCGTAGTGTGATTGAGTATTTCGCGTGCGGTCCAGGCTTAATTGCAAAACCGGAATATCGGCCGCAGGGTACATGGGGTGCAACACACTCCATGCGCCATGGTCCAAGCCACGCTCTGCATCCAGATGCGCAATTTCCGGATGCAATAAATCAACAATCTGCTGCGCCAGCTCCGCGTTGCCGGGAGCTCGATATTGAACATCGAATAGCGCTTTTGGAAAGCCGTAAAAATCGTGAATGGTGTCTGGTGTGTCGCTGGCCGTAACGCCAATACCCATGGTCTCCCAATGCGCCGAAATACAAAGTATGGCTCTAGGTTTGGGCAAATCTTTACCCAATTGTTGCCATGAGCGACTAAAAACATTGTCTTCAATGGCGTTCATCGGCGAGCCGTGGCCAAGGAACAGGGAGGGCATTAGCGAGTTCATGGCGTATTCCGGATCAGATTGCCTTCAGTGTGACAAACATAAGGAGCCGTGACTTATGGCAGGTTCACTATACTTAACTTAACACTATTATTGCTTCATGGATAAGCCATAGGAGTTCTGCCATGACCGAAACCGAGATTCATCTCAAAAAATTCCAGAAGGAATTAAGCGCCGGCATGGTGTCTTTGGTGCTCTTGGGCGTGCTTGGACAGGCCACTGAACCCATGTACGGCTACCAAATTGCCAAGCGTTTTGAAGGCGCTGGCGAGGCTGTACTTACCGGCAAGCAAAGCGCGCTCTACCCGGTGCTGCGAAATCTAAGTGCTTCAGGCTTGCTCGATAGTTTTGTCGAGCCCTCGGTATCCGGGCCACCAAGGCGCTATTACCAAATTACTGAAGATGGCCGCGCCGTATTGAGCGAATGGGCCAATACCTGGAACGCAACACGCAGCTTTGTAGATTCAATTTTGAAAGGCACATTGAAAGGGGACAGTCATGACTAATATCTCGCAAACACCGAAAACAATTCCCGAATATCTGGAATTATTGCGTGCCGCACTGAAAGGAAAAGATCCAGCCTTGCTACAGGACGCACTTTACGATGCCGAAGAATATCTTCGCGCTGAATTGGCCGAGCATCCAGAACAAGATGAAGCCAGCGTGCTGGAAAAAGTTGCGAGCAGTTACGGTGCACCCGATGAAGTGGCCGAAATTTACAGCGAGCGCGAAGTCCTTATCAGCGTAGCCTTCCGTTCACCGCGTGCCAGTATTGCGCCAACAAAAAGTAGTGAAGGTGTTGCCAGTGTCGGTGTGAGCGTTAATAAAAAACCACAGAACGCTATCGCCTGGTTTTTTGGTGTTGCCGCTGACCCGCGTGCCTACGCGGCACTGTTCTACATGCTGCTTTCATTGGCGACCGGCATTTTCTATTTCACCTGGGCGGTGACCGGTCTGAGTTTGTCATTGGGCTTCATGATTTTGATTATCGGTATTCCATTTGCCGTCTTGTTTATGGGCTCGGTGTGGGCGCTTTCGTTGGTCGAAGGCCGATTGGTCGAAACCATGCTCGGTGTGCGCATGCCAAGGCGTCCTGCTTACGTGAATCAAGAAGGAGGTTTCCTGACCCGCATCAAGGAAATTTTAGTCGATCCACGCACTTGGGCGACATTGCTTTATATGCTGTTGATGCTGCCTTTGGGAATTACCTACTTCACCATTGCCGTCACTGCGCTATCAGTTTCGCTAAGTTTTATTGCAGCACCTCTCATGTATTTCGTTGGCTATGCCGATTATGTTCAATTTAATTTAGATGATTGGACCTTGGTCAATCATTCTTGGATGGTAATACCCATGTTTTTCATCGGTGTCCTGGGTGTTTTCATCACTTTGCACGTAGCACGCGGCATCGGGCAATTACACGGCATGATGGCGAAACATTTGCTGGTGAAAATTGGCTGAACGCATGATGGACTCAAACGAAAAAGGGCGGAATATCCGCCTTTTTCGATGTTTCCTTCTGCTCACAACCTACATCATTTGACTGATGATTCCCCACAAACTCATCACCAGTAATATTATCGTTGCGATTGAACCAATCATGAAGCCCATGCTGCGTTTGCCGGCTTCGGCAATGTAGCCAAAGACATACCATAAGCGGCCAACTAGCCAGGCATAACCCAGATACGCGGCATATTGTGGGTTGCAATAAATCGTTGCCAGCCATAACAGCGGTAAAAATATGATCGTTTGCTCGAGTGTATTTTGATGTGCGCGAAAAGCCCGGTCGAAGGCGGGGTGCCCGGAAGTTGCCGGTGCATGAATTTGATATTTACCGCGCGCGCGGCCAACAAAATACATGGCAATTATAATGACGATGCTAGTTAATGCGGTAATCAAAGCGGCTTGCAAATACATGGTTATTCCCCGTGGTGCGCGAGTTAGTCGCGATGGGTTACTCTAAGCGCAAGGCAGCACAAAGCCAAGAGTGGAAACCGCCATGAATACTGTCCCCAATCCCGATACCTTGATTTCCCGGACTAAAAATTGGCTGGAGCGGGCCGTGATTGGCTTGAATTTGTGCCCGTTCGCAAAAGCGGTGCATGTGAAAGAACAAATTCGCTATGTGGTGTCGCATGCGCAAAACGAAGAAGAGCTGCTGGCCGATTTATTGTATGAATTGCAGCTGCTCTACGATGCAGATGTCGATAAAGTTGAAACCACCTTGCTGATTCATCCGTATGTATTGCAGGACTTTCTGGACTACAACGATTTTCTTGAAATCGCCGATGCGGCAGTTTCCGAACTGGCATTGGATGGAGAAATTCAAGTCGCCAGTTTTCATCCGGATTACCAATTCGCCGAAACCCGATACGAAGATGTCGAAAATTACAGTAATCGCGCACCGTATCCGTGTTTGCATTTGCTCAGGGAAAGCAGCGTCGAAAAAGCTGTTGCAGCATTTCCCGATGCCGGAAAAATTTACGAAAAAAATATCGAGACACTCAAAGCATTAGGCGCCGAAGGCTGGAAGAAGTTGTGGGTGTAGGCAGGAGCAACTGTCTGCATCAGATAGTTGCCGCCTGCCATTCGGTGCCATCGCGCAGCATGGCATTTAGCTGGGTGATGAAGGATCTCAAGCAGGCAATCAACGCTACTTTTTTTGGCTTTCCTTTTTCGACAAG
>JAYSQD010000058.1:0-1567 GCA_043721835.1 Arenimonas sp.
CGCGCTGGAAATCCTCATGCCCGCAGTGGCACCTAAGGAGCTGTGGGAAGAAACCGGGCGCTGGGATCAGTTTGGCGCGCAACTATTAAAAATGACGGATCGCGCCGGACGCGAGTTTTGCTTTGGCCCAACGCACGAAGAAGTCGTGACCGATTTCGCGCGCAATGAACTGAAAAGCTACAAACAGCTGCCGAAAAACTTCTATCAAATTCAAATGAAGTTTCGTGATGAAATTCGCCCACGTTTTGGCGTCATGCGTGGCCGCGAATTTTTGATGAAGGATGCGTATTCCTTCCATCTGACCGCCGACAGCATGGCGACCGAATACCAGAATATGTATGACGCTTACACGCGAATTTTTACCCGTCTAGGTTTGAAATTCCGTGCAGTGAATGCCGATACCGGGGCGATTGGCGGCAGCGCTTCGCATGAATTCCATGTGCTTGCCGATTCCGGCGAAGATGCGATTGCGTTTTCCGATGGCTCCGATTTTGCCGCGAATATTGAAAAGGCGGAATGCATTGCGCCTGCGGCATCGCCTGCTGCAGCTTCGGAAGCACTACGGAAAATCGACACGCCTTATCAAAAAACCTGCGAAGAAGTGGCGGCCTTGATGGGCATTGCGCTCGGCCGCACGGCAAAATCGATAGCGCTCATAGGCGAACAAGGCTTTGTGCTCGCGCTGGTTCGCGGCGACCATATGATCAACGAAGTCAAACTCGCAAAACTGGCAGGCTTGGCAGATTATCGTTTGGCTACCGAAGCAGAAATTAGCGAACACCTTGGCAGTGAACCCGGCTTCCTTGGCCCGGTGAATGCGAAGAGAAAAGTCTTCGTGATTGCCGATCTTTCGGTTGCTGCCATGCACGATTTTATCGTGGGCGCGAATGAAAAAGGTTTCCATCTTGCCGGCGTGAACTGGGGTCGTGATTTGCCTGAAGCTGATCTCGTTGCCGATATCCGCAATATTGTTGACGGTGATTTATCCCCTGACGGCCAAGGTAATATCAGTATTGTTCGCGGCATCGAAGTCGGCCACGTATTCCAACTCGGACAAAAATATGCCGAAGCCATGAACGCCACCGTGCTGGATGATCAAGGTAAAGCCCAGGTTATGTTTATGGGTTGCTACGGCGTTGGCGTGTCGCGCATTGTTGCCGCGGCAATCGAGCAGAATTACGATGACAACGGCATTATCTGGCCGGTATCCATGGCACCTTGGAAAGTCGCGGTCTGCGTGATCAATCCAAAAAATGATGCCGCGGTGAATGATGCTGCAAAAGCTTTATACGACGAACTCAATGCAGCGGGTATCGATACTTGCCTGGATGACCGCGGCCTGCGCCCCGGCGCCATGTTTGCCGATATTGAATTGATCGGTATTCCACATCGTGTTGTGGTTTCAGCGCGCGGCCTTGAAGCCGGTAGTTTCGAATATCGCGGCCGCCGCGATAGCGAATCGGTGAATCTGGATAAAGCCGAGTTGATGGAAAAATTAATCTGATGCACCCGTAGGGGCGCCTGCTTGCTGCGCCCTGGTGAAGATCGCCGAGGATCCCGGGCGCAG
>JAYSQD010000059.1:0-31482 GCA_043721835.1 Arenimonas sp.
GGCGTTCGGGCGCAGCAAGCAGGCGCCCCTACGGCACCAGGATTATTTCCGAAAAACACCTTGATGAATCCACATCGTTGCAATCCATTTGGTGCCTGATTTAACCGGCAGCCCGGCGTGCAAAGTGCGTGTGTCTGGCGAGCCATCGGCATGTAAATTCTTGAATGCCAGTACACGCCCCATCTTTGGGGCGATTTTTTTATCTAATTCGATAAACTCGGTTTCGCCGCCACTTTCAATATCGTTCAAATAAATAATGACGGTGCTTTCTCGTTGTCCAGGGCCGCCTTCCTGCAAGGGCGTAATTAAACTGGGCGGTAAGTAATCGCGATGCGGCCGATATTCCTGGCTCTTTTCATAGCGAAGTAATTGCAAAGGCTCAGAGTAGGCGGGCGTGGTATCAACGATGACCGCCATGCGTCTTTGAATTAATAATAGTGTTATGTCTTCAAGCATGTCATAAAAAACCATGTCAAAACTGGTGCGTAATTGCACCTGTACCAATTGCCCATCAGGCGCTGCCGTAATCGAAGGTTTCAAATGCGGGCCGCCGATATATTGAAGCAAATAGCTTTCTTCCTGATTCAATAAATTATCTGATATCGACACCCAGGGGCTTTCGCTAAGCAGCTCGATAGATTGCTGCCAAAGACTTTCCTGCAACTGCGGCATCGGGATTGCAGGTAATGCAGCCAAGCTTGTTGCTTGTGCAAAATGTGGATGCATTTGAGTTACGGGTGGCTTAATCGGCAAGTCGCTTTGCATCAAAAGCGTATTGATGGCGTTCGCTCGCACTGGGCTTTCAATGCAACCCATACCTGATCTTAAGCGATGCATTAAAAGTGCCAGGCTCACAATGTCGCCAGCTTCCGCTGCATGTTCCAAACATTGCGTGCCGAGCTGCAACAGTGATTTATCATCACTGCGCGACCACAGTATGGCCAGCGTGCGTAGTGCGGCCGGAAATTTTGTTTCTGCACTTTTAAGTAAACACACGTTGGCGTATTGCCAGTCGGGCTGCTTATCAGGCTTGTTTAATTCAAGCACCGCTAGCTCATAATAAGCAGCGCCGTGGCCTAGTTCCGCTGCCTGTTGAATAAGCGCCACGCCGCGTTTTTTATCACCATCATCAATTAATTTAAATAAATGCAGGCAGCCTAAATTGAAGCAAGCCGCCGGATGCTGCGCGCTAGCTGCCGTTTCAAGAAAGCCAGCGGCCGCTGCGGTGTTGCCCTCGCCGAGCAAGGCCCGTGCCTGCTGCCACGCTGTATCAACGATGTCCACGGACTGATTCATGGCGTAATTGTGGCCTTGAAACGGCCAATAACGCCAGCGCCCTCAGTTTGTGGGAAAATGGCGCTTCGTTCCAGAAGGTCATGTCGTATGAGTACTCCCGCCAACTCCTTGCCATCCGCCGATGTTCAGACCGCGCGCGGTCCTTTGCGTTTCGTCACGGCAGCGAGCTTGTTCGACGGCCACGATGCCGAGATCAATATTATGCGTCGCCTGATTCAATCCCAGGGCGCAGAAGTAATTCACCTCGGCCACAACCGAAGCGTAGAAGATGTGGTGCGCGCAGCATTGCAAGAAGACGCCGACGGCATTGCACTAAGTTCCTACCAAGGCGGCCATGTTGAATATTTCAAATACATGATCGATATGTTGAAAGAACGCGGCGCCTCGCATATTCGCGTGTTCGGCGGTGGCGGCGGCACCATCACGCCGGAAGAAATTCGCGAGCTGCAAGATTACGGTGTTGAAAGAATTTATCACCCCAATGACGGTATGCAGATGGGCTTGGTCGCGATGATTGAGGATTTGGTTAATCGTACAAAAGCCGTGAGACGAGAGACGGTAGACGGTAGGCAAAGCCTGGCGTTGAATTTGACTCCTTCTATTGATCACGAAATTGAAATTGGTGCAATGTTGTCTGCCATTGAAGCGGGACATTTCTCTGAAAGCGAATTATTAAAACTCAGAAAACAGTGGTCATCTCCCGTTTTCCCCCTCCCTTCTATCGTCTCCCGCCAATCCCCCGTCATCGGCCTCACCGGCACCGGCGGCGCCGGTAAATCATCGGTCACCGATGAACTGATGAATCGTTTTTTACAAAGTTTTCCAGAAATGCGTATCGCGGTTATTTCGGTCGACCCCACCCGTCGCAGGACCGGTGGCGCATTGCTGGGTGATCGCATTCGCATGAACTCGCTACGCTCACCGCGCGTATTTATGCGTTCAATGGCGACGCGTCGTCAGCACGTGGCCACCAATATTGTATTGAAAGATTGCGTCGCGTTTTTACGTAGCCTGGGTTTTGATTTAGTCATGGTAGAAACCGCCGGTATTGGCCAGTCGGATTCCGAAATTGTCGATCTGGTTGATTTCCCGGTGTATGTCATGACATCTGATTTCGGCGCGCCTTCGCAACTCGAAAAAATCGACATGCTCGATTATGCCGAATTAATTGTGCTCAATAAATTTGATAAACGCGGTGCTGAAGACGCGCTGCGCGACGTCCGTAAACAATGGAAACGCAATCGCGTCGCCTTCACTGTGAAAGACGAAGACGTACCGGCGTATCCCACCATCGCAAGCCAGTTCAATGATCCGGGTGTGACCTGGATGTTTGTGAATTTATGTCGTTTGATGCGTGAAAAAATTCCTGGGCTCCAAACCCAGAACCATCATTGCGATTTTAATCCACAACTCGATACTTCATTGAAAGAACCACGCGCTACGGTTTTAATTCCGGGCGCTCGCACACGCTACTTGGCCGAAATTGCCGAGCAGGGCAGAAGCATTAATGGTGCCATCGAAAAACAGGCCGAAGCCGCCGATCGTGCACAATCTTACTGGCAAAGCCTGCGTGATATTGATGATGAAAAATTACCGAAAATGCTGGATCTGTATGATGCTTCGCAGGTCCAAATTTCAACGGTCGCTACTGATCAAGTGCCTACAAGTGAAGATCGTCGTATCGGAATAGATCGCCGCAAGGCCCTGTTTCAGTGGGAGAAAAAACGTCTTGGCGATGTTGAAGCGAAAGAAGTTCATGCCATTGAGGTTGATCGTAGCCTGCTGATTTTGCGACAACGCTATAACGATGCAGTCAAAGCGCTTAGCGCCGACGCCATTCATTTGTTGCGCGAATGGCCATCCCGTTTGAAATCAATTACTGACGAATTCACCGAATATCAGGTGCGCGGAAAATCAATTAAAGTCGAAAATTATCGCGAATCACTATCGCATCAAAAAATTCCGAAAATTGCTGCGCCGACTTATAAAAGCTGGGGTGAATTGCTCACGTTCCTGATGAAAGAAAACCTGCCGGGCGCTTATCCCTACACGGGCGGTGTGTATCCGTATCGCCGTGTTGGCGAAGACCCGATTCGCATGTTCGCTGGTGAAGGTACGCCAGAACGCACAAATCGCCGCTTCCATTATTTAAGCGTCGGCCAACCGGCCGCGCGTCTATCAACTGCGTTCGACTCGGTAACTTTGTATGGCGAAGACCCTGCCATTCGCCCGGATATTTTTGGCAAAATTGGTAATTCCGGCGTCAGCATTGCCACGCTCGATGATATGAAAAAACTCTATTCGGGTTTTGATTTATGTTCGCCAACAACATCGGTGTCGATGACCATCAATGGCCCGGCGCCAATGATTCTTGCCATGTTCATGAACACAGCGGTCGATCAGCAAATCGAAAAATACCTGCGCGCCGATACCACTCGCTGGGCAGCGGCAGAAGCCGCTATCAAAAAATTCTTTAAAGGCAAGAAAAAGCCGCAATATTTCGGTGAATTGCCACCAACTAATGACGGACTCGGTTTGGCATTACTCGGTATTAGTGGTGACCAACTGGTCGATGCTGAAACTTACTCACGTATTCGTGCCGAAACTTTATCGACCGTACGCGGCACCGTGCAGGCCGATATTCTTAAAGAAGATCAGGCGCAAAACACCTGCATCTTCAGTACCGAATTTGCTCTGCGAATGATGGGTGATATCCAGCAGTTCTTCGTTGACAATAATGTCCGCAATTTTTATTCGGTCTCCATTTCCGGTTATCACATTGCCGAAGCCGGTGCGAATCCAATTTCGCAATTGGCTTTTACGCTGAGCAATGGCTTTACCATCGTCGAATATTATCTGGCACGCGGCATGAAGGTCGATGATTTCGCTCCAAACCTGAGCTTCTTCTTCAGTAACGGCATGGATCCGGAATACACCGTTATAGGTCGCGTCGCCCGTCGCATCTGGGCTCGCGCCATGCGGGAACGCTACGGTGCCGATGCCCGTAGCCAAATGATGAAATATCATATTCAAACTTCTGGCCGCTCGCTGCACGCGCAGGAAATTCAATTCAACGACATTCGCACCACCTTGCAAGCGCTGTATGCCTTGTTCGATAACTGCAATAGCCTGCACACCAATGCCTATGATGAGGCCATCACCACGCCCACTGAAGAATCGGTGCGCCGCGCGGTTGCTATCCAAATGATTATCACCAAAGAACTAGGTTTAAATTTTTGTGAAAACCCATGGCAAGGTAGTTTTATCGTTGACAAATTGACCGACATTGTTGAAGAAGCCGTTTACAAGGAATTTGAAGCATTGTCCGAACGCGGCGGAGTACTCGGTGCTATGGACACTATGTATCAACGCGGAAAAATCCAAGATGAATCGATGTACTACGAACATAAAAAACACGATGGCAGCCTGCCACTCATCGGCGTCAATACTTTCCTACCGAAAGAACATAGCGGCGAAATTACTACCACCATTGAATTGATTCGTAGTACCGAACCGGAAAAAGCCCAGCAAATTGAAAATGTGCGCACCTATCAACTTGCACGGAATCCACTTTCGGTAGGAGCGCTCACGAGCGCGACCGCCTCCAGCAAACCCGGTCTCGAATATCTGCAAACCATCGCCCGCGAACGCAAAAATATTTATGCCGCTTTAATGGAAGCCGTCAAAACCCATTCACTCGGTCAAATCAGTCATGCACTTTATGATGTCGGCGGCGAGTACCGCAGGAATATGTAGTCGGGTCACGCCCCACCGACCCGGGTAACTCCGCGATGTTGTCCACACAAAATGAAACCCAAAAGATTACCCCGTGGGAGCGCCCGTAAGGCGCGAAAAACCTGCGACCGATTTTGACAAGCAAACACTTAGCCCGAGTCATGGCTTCACCTGACTCGGGAAGCCCTGCAATGATTTCTGTAGAAAATTTAAGCCACAAAGATAAGCCCGTGGCAGCATCCGTAAGGCGCGAAAAACTTGCAACAGATTTGAAAACTCCGAATTCCCCAACGTCTGCATAAAAGATTGATCTCCACTTTGGGATCATTTCGCAGATTTCCCCGGGTCGGTGGAGCGTGACCCGGGCTACGCTCCACCATCCCAACAAACTAATCCCGCATGGCGTTAGACTCCAGACTCTTGAATTATTACTGGGGCTATGAGCATGGAACTGAAAATGTTGATTTGGTCAATCGTGTTGGGTCTGGTACACATTGGCTTAGCGGCAACTCTATCAACCCAGCAACGTGGCCTTGCTTGGAATATCGGAGCTCGCGACGCCACCACTCCGCTGACCGGCGTTGCCGCAAGAGTTGATCGTGCACTGCAAAATTTCAAAGAGACATTCCCACTATTTGCCGCCGCTGTATTGGCATTGTTATTCACCCAGCACGCCAGCGCTGAAACCGCCATGGGCGCTCAATTATATTTTTGGTCTCGTGTCGCCTACATCCCGGTTTACGCAGCTGGTATCAGCTATTTACGGACATTAATTTGGATAGGATCAATGGCGGGAATTGTGATGGTGTTGATGCCGTTATTTTAGAAATATTGAATATTGCTTTTCAAAGCATTGTTTTGTGGCCTACTAGATTAATGTTGAAGAAGTGATGTGGCATTGGTATCACGAAGGCGATAAAAGGCCATGCGGGACATTCGGAGTGACAAATCCACGGCAATCTCAAAGAGCTTTCGCTTTGCTAAATGCATTTGGCATGCTGCGCTTGGAGTGCACCCTATGGTCAACGTGGGATAAAAATGCTTTATAGCGCCCACGCATCGGCGTAGGTTGCGGTAGAAGTCAAAAGCTCACTGCTTCAGCTACCTGTCCCGGAGCTGAAGGGCGGAATGTTAAACCGCTTAGAAAAGTACTGCGTTGCTGATAACCTCGGAAGTCCCCCCAAGCGAGAGGCTTTTCCTCATGGCGTTCTTTAAAGAAAACACTGACACCACGAAGCCAACACCCAACCCTATGATAGATAAAAAAGAACCAGCACGTTTTGATTCGACACCTGCGCCCGAGATTGCACCGAGCCGGGATTCTTATAGTTCAAACACTAGTGCGAGTGCGGCGCCGGCCAAGCCGCCGAAGGAAAGTTTGATCGCCTCCGACATTACCATTGAAGGCAAGATCGAAGGTGCTGGCAGTGTGCGCATTGCGGGCAAGTTCAAGGGCGATGTGAATGTGCAGGGCGATTTAACGATTGAAGCGGGTGCAAAGCTGACCGGTTCGGTTATCGCTAACCAAGTCGTTGTCGCCGGTGAATTGGAAGGCAATATTGAAGGTGCTGCCAAGGTAGATTTGCAGCAAACTGGTGCGATTACCGGCGATGTAAAAGCCGGTTCGCTCACAGTTGCAGCAGGCGCACGCATGCGTGGCCAGGCAGTGTTCGGTTGGAAAGACGAGCAAGGTGCCAAGCCTGGCAACAAGAATGGTAGTTCGGAGCACGGTTCCGGCACATGAGTACGCCGCGTCCAGGCACTCCCGGTGCAATCCGCGAGTGCCCGCATTGCAAAGAAAGTATTCTCGAAAGTGCGGCGGTGTGTCCGGCCTGTCGGCACCACGTACGTTTTGACGAGGGTGCGACAGCGCCGATGCCCGAAGGCCACACGCCTTTGCATATCGAAGGCAGTTTTCGGAACCCGGTGAGTGATCTTGATTGGGAATACTCGCTGGTGGTCACGATCAAGAACGAGCAGGGCAAGGAAATTGCCCGTAAACTTATCGGTGTCGGTGCATTGAATCCACACGAGCAGCGGACTTTCAGTCTGAGTGTGGAAATGGCACCGAGTACCGCGAAAGGCAGCGGCAAAAACCGCACACGGCATTAGTGAATGATAAGGGCTGCGATGCAGCCTTTTTATTTGCATTTTCTTTAGCTAATCCGCCAAATAATCCTCTGGCATGCTGGCTGCCTCATTGGTAGGTTTAGCCGTATTTCGTCCGTGGGAGCGCCCGTCAGGCGCGAAGCTTATCGAGTATGCGGAAGCAGGTGATATTAAATTCTCGGCAAGCCCCATCTTGCCAAAACGTAAAACCAACAAAAGTTTCATTTCCGAATGCTCTTATCGGGGACAAAATAATTTTTAACACTAGGTCTTCTCTCGGGGCTAGAAGCCTCTCCAACAAAAGCAGAATAAAGACTTTTTAAACTTCAATTATTTTGCTTGTTGGCGGTTGTAGAAATAGCCCGCCACTACTGCCGCTGCGGCAACGATGATTTGCGTGGTGATCGAACCGATATTGGCCGAACCGTTAAAGCCCACTATATCCATAACTGCAATATTCCGGCCATTCAACGCGATATAAATCGCAAATAAAAACAAGGCGATAAAAGTACGCGGCGTGCGCGAAAAACGGCCGAATGCCGATGACAAGGCACTCAAGAAAACGATACCACTGATCAGCGCTGCTGCACGCAGTGGTTGATCGAAACTCCAGCGCAATGCCATCACACCCATAAACATGAAGCCGAGCGCATTGGTCGCGAGCAATTGGCGCAGAAATCTTTGTGTCTTGCCGCCACGTGCGGTGCCGGTTATATCTTCTGCGTTTGCAGCATAATCGCGCGTGCTCATATCGCTGACGAGGATTCCCCAATAAACCACTGTTGCAATCAACAAGCCTGGAAGTTGGCTGATATCGACAATCAGTGCGGCCAACGCAAAAAATATCAACATGACAATAGCCAGTGGCGAGGTGACGAGTGTTAGTGCGATATCGGCAAGCACTTGTCCCGCAATGCTGGGTAATTTTGCTGCCAGATAAAACAAGGGTTTTATAAGCCGCGATAAAGGGCGTAACCAGCCATTCAAGATAACGATCGGTGAACGACGCGAGCGCGCAGCACTTATTTTTACGCGGTCGGGCGAATAGCGATGAAATTTCAAGATCGCGGGCAGCAAGGGCAGCATGGCCAGCAACGCGGAACCGATACGCGCGAAAACAACTTGTATCGGCCAGACGATCTGCGGCAGCGTGATGGCAGGCAGAGCCTTGTTGTATTCACTGATGCCGATTGACAGATTGGAGCTGTGCACCAGTTGCTGCATCGTTACGATGCCAGCGCCCAAGCCGGAGAAATCGAGCAGCATCAAGGGCGAAACGCTCATTGTGCCGCTGTTGTCGTCGAAGGCTGCCATCAAGGCGATCTGAAATATCCACAAGATGAAGAAAAGCACGTCGCCCGCTTTGCCCATCAGGAAAGAAAAACTGTCGAACAGTGTGGCGCAACTGACACCGAAGAAAATCATCGGTATCAGTAACAGCGCATAAATTTGCAAATAGACGGTAATTTCGATTGGGCCATCGCCACGGATCAAATGCAGCACCAAAGTAGTACCGAGCAATGCGCCAGTAAGCGCCAGCATGTAAACCACGCCGCCAATCCAGCGAGCCGCCAAGAATAAGCCGTTGCTGATCTGGCTGGCGGCAATCACGCTGCCAACACCGGTGCGCATGTCTTCGCTGACGCGGCCGCGTGTGAGATAGAAACTGCCCAACCCGAAAATAATGGCGGCCAGTGATGCGGTACCAAAGGCCAGCGCGCTGCTGGTGTTGAGTACGCGGGCATCGTCCAGGGAAATCAGTGACATGCCGCTGTCGGGCGCAGGAACCATCATCCAACTCACCACGATCACACTGAAGATCGCGACCAGTGTGCTTAAGCGGCGCAGCCTTACACGGACTTCGTTGCCCGCCAACACTTTAATGATATGCAGTTTCATGCGCTTAACTTCAAAGGTGTTTTATCGACATTGGTTTGTGCGCCTTCCTGCACGGCATAGCGTTGTGTCATTAGCGCTTCTTCGAGGCTTGGCTCGACTGCTTGCGCACCGGGATACGGTGAATGCGCATGCGCGATACGCAGGTTGACGAAGTCGCCCTGGCGTTGCGAGTGCAACACATGCACTTGCGTGCGCAAGCTTTCAAACTGATCGGTCGTAACGCGGACTGACCATATGTGGCCAGTGGCCTTGTTCAGGATTTCATCCGGGGTTTCGAACGCGATCAATTTGCCGTTACGCATGATGGCGAGTTGGCTGGCGATGCTTTCCACATCGGAAACAATATGCGTGGACATAATCACCAGTTTTTTGAAACCCAATTCCGATAATAAATTACGAAAGCGCAGTCGCTCTTCCGGATCAAGACCCGCCGTGGGTTCATCGACGATTAAAATATCGGGGTCATTCAACAAGGCCTGTGCAATACCAAGACGCTGTCGCATGCCGCCGGAAAATGTTGATGCCGCACGATGGGTATGGTCGTGCAGATTTACCAGTTCCAGCAAATGTTTGATGCGGGCCGGATTATTTACGCCTTTCAGTGCTGCGAAATACTGCATGAATTCGATAGCAGACAGATTCGGATAAACGCCGAAGTCCTGCGGCAGGAAACCGAGGCGGGCACGGATGGCATTCGGGTTTTTCGCGATGTCCTGGCCCTGGAATAAAATCTGTCCACTGGTCGGGCGGGTGAGGGTAGCAATCATCTGCATCAACGTGGTTTTACCCGCGCCGTTATGGCCGATCAGGCCAAGCACGCCGCTGCTTAAATTCAAGCTTACATCATTGACAGCAGTGACATCGCGGCCGAATTTTTTTACTACGTTGCGAATTTCTAGCATGCTACATCCCCTGAATAAATATGAGCCATTACATGGCCGATTGGGCATATTTTAGTGAGGTAGTGCACGCATTACGCGGCCACTAAGTCACAGTGACTAAAGTCCTGTGCGAGCCTGCATTGACGCAAGCGAGGCATGACTTGAGGCATACTTGGTAATGCTTGAATATTAGGAGGGGATAACTAATGAAGCCATTTGGAAGTAACGTAAAGTCAGTATTGGCTCAGGCTGATTTTTACAATGTTGCCAGCAAGGCATTTGATAGCGGCAAGACCGTGCCGCAGTTATTGATCTCGGCCTGCGAGGCTAATGGCGATCGCCCGGCTTTTAGCAATCTTGATTGCACGCTGAGCTTCAACGAGGTGAATCGGCTCAGTGCCGACTTTGCCGCGTATTTACGAAACGGTCTTGGCTTGCAGGCGGGCTCACGCGTAGCAATTATGTTGCCCAATGTATTGCAGTACCCGGTTGCCTTGCTTGGCGTTTTACGTGCAGATTTAATTGCCGTGCCGGTCAACCCGATGTACACAGCGCGCGAACTGAAGCATCAATTAAAAGATTCCGGTTCGACGGTGTTAATCGTGCTCGATAATTTTGGTGCGGTTGCTGCGGAGTCGATTGAAGGCACATCGATAAAACATGTGATCACCACACGTGTCGGCGATATGTTGCCGTGGCCGAAATCAGGCATTGTTGATTTGACCTTGAAGCACGTCAAGAAAATGATTCCGACATTCAATATTCAAAATGCAATTCGCTGGCCAAAGACCATTGCCGAAGGTAAGCGTTTGCCACGCGTGTTGTCGAAAGCCAAGGCAAGCGATACTGCACAATTGCAATACACCGGTGGTACCACGGGGCTCTCGAAAGGTGCCGTGCTGGCACATAGCGCCTTAATAGCCAATGTGGCATCAGGCGAGCAATGTTTTGGTCGCGCAATGGACCCGAAAAAAGATACTGTAATTATCTGTCTGCCGATTTATCACATCGCTGCTTACACCAATATGCTTTTCACAATGGCGCATGGTTTTCATGCGGTACTGATTAGTAACCCCCGTGATATTCCGAATTTGATTAAGACTTTAGACAAAGTAAAACCGGTCTTATTTTCCGGTGTAAATACTTTGTTTGACGCACTGCTAAATTCACCGGATTTTGCCAAGCTGGATTTTTCAAGTCTTAGGCTTTGCCTGCAAGGTGGTACTGCGCTACGTCGTGCCACTGCCGAGCGTTGGAAGGCAGTGACGGGCCATAATGTGGTTGAAGGTTACGGACTTTCTGAAACCACCGCAGCCATTACCTATAACCGTTGGGATGCAGAAAATCCGGTCGGTTCGATTGGGCTTGCTGTTGGTGAAGTGGAAATTAGTTTGCGCGATGAAAACGGCAATGTCGTGCCACTCGGTGAGCCAGGTGAATTGTGTGCACGCGGCCCGCAAATGACGACCGGTTATTGGCAGCAATCGGGTGAAACAAAAGATGCATTTTTCGAAGGCGGATGGTTCCGCAGCGGCGACATCGCCAAAGTTGATGAACAAGGCTATTACTTTTTACTCGATCGCCGTAAAGACATAGTTCTGGTTTCCGGCTTCAATGTATTTCCAAATGAAATTGAAGACGTTGTCGCTATGCATGCAGGCGTACTTGAAGCTGCCGTGGTCGGAATGCCGGATGAAAAATGTGGTGAAGCCGTAAAATTGGTCGTTGTGCGAAAAGATCCCGCGTTGAGCGAAGACGATTTGCGTGTCCACTGCCGAAAACATTTGACCGGCTACAAACAACCTAAAGTGATTCAGTTTATTGATGCCTTGCCAAAGTCCGCAGTCGGAAAAATTCTTCGCCGCGAATTACGCTGATTCCCCGTAGGAGCGCCTTCAGTCGCGACCGACCTGCGAAATATCTTAACGTATGAGCGAGCTCTGCTCGCGAAATACTTTGCGATGAAGCCCAAAGTAGGAGCGAGCTCTGCTCGCGACATGCTCTGCGATGAAGTCCAAGTAGGAGCGAGCTCTGCTCGCGACATGCTCTGCGATGAAGCCCAAGTAGGAGCGAGCTCTGCTCGTGAAGTACTCTGCGATGAAGCGCAAGTAGGAGCGAGCTCTGCTCGCGAAATGCTCTACGACGATGCCCAAAGTAGGAGCGAGCTATGCCCGCGAAATACTCTACGATGAAGCCCAAAGCAGGAGCGAGCTCTGCTCGCGACATGCCTCGTCGCAGGTTTTTCGCGAGCAGAGCTCGCTCCAACATTTTGCATGGTCGCAGACCTGTCGCGCCTGAAGACGCTCCTACGATCATGTACAATAGTGGCGTCATTGGGGAGTAGCCGCTCTTCGCACAAGAGGTCTGCGTCAACATACTTGGTCAACAGACCATGGCGCAGACAGTTTCAATTTGGCAAGACCTTTGACCATATTGCCTTCGGTTTGGCCGGGCGGCGATGTGGTCAATCGTCTGTAATCCGGCCAAGGAGAATCAAATGGAATCACTACTCATCTCAACCGGCGTTGTTGCACTGGCCGAAATCGGTGACAAAACGCAATTACTCGCTTTTATTCTTGCCGCGCGTTTCAAGAAACCTGTGCCGATAATTCTCGGTATTTTCTGCGCCACGATCATCAATCACGGCTTGGCAGGTGCACTCGGCGCCTGGATTACGACCGTTGTCAGCCCCGATGCCATGCGATGGATTTTGGGTATCTCGTTTATCGGCATGGCAATCTGGACCATGATTCCCGACAAAATCGAGGAAGAAGAAACCCAGGTCGCAAAAAAATGGGGCGTATTCGGAGCAACATTGATCACATTTTTCCTTGCGGAAATGGGCGATAAAACCCAAATCGCTACCGTCGCTTTAGCCGCGCATTACGGTGCACCATTGATGGTGGTCATTGGTACCACGCTAGGCATGTTGATCGCCGATGTGCCCGCAGTATTCGTCGCCAATAAATTCGCCGAAAAAATTCCGATGAAACTGGTGCATTCCATTGCCGCTGTCATTTTCCTTGTGATGGGATTGCTAACCTTGTTCAAGGTTGAAAAAATATTCGGATAGACATGCAGAATTCGGCGCAATAAAAACCGCCTTTCGGCGGTTTTTTTATAATCATTGCTATTTTTTCAGTCGTGCGTTAATCCCTTGCCAAATAATCAGCAGTCGAAAGATCAAGGCGTTTATATTTAACACTGAGTGGAGCTGCATCAGCAAGCTCTACAAAAGTTCTATCACTACCTATGCTATCTGAAAAAAGCGCTAGACATCGACCGTTTGGGTTTTTAGTGGACCTATAAAGAATGCCTTCATATCCTGCTTCTCTTACTAGTTCGGAAAATTGTTGGCTTATAGAAGGAATGCCAAATTGGACAGGTGCGGCCCTCCAGTTTTGATCCTGCAACGCTTTCGATAATTGCAAAGGCGTTTTTATCATGTAAACACCACGATGTCCTGCTTTTAATTTTTGCGCCAATTTTATAGCCATTGGCGGGATTTTTATTTTAGCAATTACTGAGCAAAATGGCCCTAGCGTAATCAGGTTCGATATATCTAATATCCTTTCAATATTTCCATTTACGCGTGCAGTTGTAGCACTTTTACATAATGACATTTCTTCTGGCGTTAGTCCGCTTGTAGAGCTGTCTTGTGATGATATTTGATACCTTTCTCTATACGCAGTCTGATAAGTATCGCCAAGGTATAGAGCAGGAAATGGTCGATGAGTACTTTGATCAACATCCTTGCCAATATTAAATCTACCACCGTAGCTTTTAATGCTGCCGACTACTGATAGCGGTGCGTTTGAATATTTATAGTCGACGATTCTGTGCCAATCTGAAAAAGCAAAAGGCTTTTGCTGTCCTTTATTCAAAGCTGCTATCAGTTCATCTTTCTTTCGCATGCGCATCGGGCGCACTCCGAAATAAAGAATGCCTTGGAGTTGATCTATATCTTTGGATGCTGCATTCCATACATCTAAATCACGGGAAGTGAATTTATCTAGAATATGGAGTCCAAGTGGATCAATTGCAGTTACTTGGTGTGCCTGGGATGGTGGCTCCTGTTCTTTCCGTTTGCTCATTTAAAGTGTCAGGCTGCAATGTTTTTTGATGGCATGTTTTCAATAACAGCGTTAACTATGAATTTTCGAAGTCGATCATATCTGCCAAGTCTTACCATATCCCGTGGGGATATATCGCCGAGCAACGGGTTTTTTACCCTAAACCAAAGTGCAGTCTTTTCAACATCGCCATTGAATATGCCTACCACCATATTAGCAATATCGGCAATTTCCTCTAAGCGCTCTTTAACTGCTCTAGGTGCTGCGTCATCGTATCGAACTGACGATTTTGAAACAGATGCGATTTTAGATACGGCAGCCTTATCAAAGTCTAGCCACTCGGCTACTTTTGCAGGATTGAATTCTGTACCACGGCCAAAATCGAGCGCATCTTTATGAGCTACATTATTAAAAAGTGCCAAATTGTCCATATTGGGGTTCCTGTCTTAGGGGGAAAGTATAAACTAACTTTATACGTCAATGCACTTTTTAACCACGATATAGCCATATTTAAACCATGTTAAAGACAAGAGGTTTGCCGGTCATAAAAGCTACGTAATATATTGAATTATAATACAAAAAACCTTAACTTGTTTCGTTATTAAGGGGCGCAGCTTCTCATTTATGTTCGTTATATCGGGAATGCTGCGCGACGCGCTCAGTCTAGGCGAGCAGTGCTCGCTGCCTCCCGGCTTCGCACGCCGTGGACGCGTGTTCACGTGTTGGGTGCCTTACAAAAGAAAAAAGCCGCACAAGGCGGCTAATTTCTTTTTTGGTGGAGGTTGGCGGAAAGCAATCAACTGCTTCCGATATTGAAAGGGAAATACGGGGATGCCTTGGAACACGCGAACGATCTGCGCGGCAGTCATATGAACCTGACGCCGGCCGAATGTCTGACGGAAGCAGGAATTCCCCTTACTTTGTAATGCCTTGGCCTCATCTAAGTATTGGACAGTAGGCACTCGCAATCCATATTCGAATAATCCTACTTACACTCGCTCTTCCCCCGTAGATAATGCAGACTCAGCGGGCTTTCCTATACGGCAGGCCGCCGCGCTAGCTGGTGTTATATCGCCAGTGTTCAACCTGAAAACAAGGAAGTCTGATGTCACCTCTGCAAACTCTGCTGGCCACTTTCCGTAATGCCTCTGTGACCGAGCGCGAGAAGGGCACTTATTTTGAAGAGCTTTGCGTTCAGTACTTGCGCAATGAAGCGACCTATCGTGACCTTTACAGTGACGTGTGGTCCTACTCAGACTGGGCAAAGCTTCAAGGGTTGGATAAGCGGGATACCGGGATTGACCTCGTAGCGAAAACTCAGGGCACAGACGAATTCCACGCTATCCAGTGCAAGTTCTACGCAGAAGACTACAAAGTACAGAAGGCTGACATTGATAGCTTCTTTACTGCTTCCGGTAAAAAGCCATTTACCTATCGTGTCATCATAACTACGACTAACAACTGGGGTGAGCATGCTGAGCATGCGCTTCAAGGCCAGCAGCCGCCGGTCACAAAAATAGATTTGCTTGATCTGGAGAACAGCCAAATCGACTGGGCAAAGTTCCAGCCGAAGAAGCCGCCAGTTCTAAAAGAAAAGAAAAAGCTGCGTGAACACCAGGAAGCAGCGTTGGTTTCAGTCAAGGCCGGTTTGAAGGAAGCCGATCGAGGCAAGATGATTATGGCCTGCGGTACGGGTAAGACCTTTACCAGTTTGAAGATTGCCGAGGAACTCGCAGGCAAGGGCAAGCGGGTTCTGTTTCTTGTTCCAAGTCTCTCATTGCTGTCTCAAACGCTAACAGAATGGACTCAGGAAAGCGGCACGCCTCTACACAGCTTTGCCGTTTGCTCTGATAGCGATGTCGGCAACAAGCGCAAGAAACACGATGACGTGGTGCAAACCTTTGCTCATGAACTTCGATATCCCGCTACCACTGAACCAAGCCGACTGGCACTGGAAATGGCAAAGCGGCACGACGCACAGCACATGAGCGTGGTTTTCAGTACCTATCATTCCATTGATGTCATCAGCAAAGCACAACATCAGCATGACCTGGCGGACTTTGACCTGATTATTTGTGATGAGGCGCATCGCACCACCGGTGCCACGTTCGATAAAGAGGACGAAAGCAATTTCGTCAAAGTGCATGACAAGGATTTTATTCGAGCTTCGAAGCGTCTGTACATGACGGCAACGCCCCGAATTTATAGCGATGTGGCAGAAGCGCAGGCGGAAAAAGACAATGCCATGCTCTATGGCATGAATAAAGAAGAATGGTATGGCAAAGACCTTTATGTCATCACCTTTTCCGAGGCAGTCAGTCGCAAGCTCCTAGTCGATTACAAAGTGATCGTGCTTGCCATTGACGAAATGCATGTCAATAAGCGTCTGCAATCTTTGTTGTCCGATGAAAACAACCAGATCAAAGTGGACGATGCCGCAAAAATTGTGGGCTGCTGGAAAGCACTAAGCAAACAAGGCACTCAGGACGATTTGATCGATGATCATGAAGCCATGCGTCGTGCCGTGGCCTTTTGCCAGGTCATCGAATATCAGAAAGACGCGAAAACTCACAAAGTCAGTTCTAAAAATATCGCGTCCATGTTTCAGACGGTTGTAGAGGCCTATCAAGAACAGGAAAAGGTGGCTGACGAAAGCATGCGGCCTTTGGCGTGTGAAGCCGCGCATGTGGATGGCAGCATGAATGCCAGTGCCAAGGAAGAAAAACTAAACTGGCTAAAGGCAGAGCCACCAGAAAATACTTGCCGTATTCTCAGCAATGTACGTTGTCTGTCGGAAGGTGTGGATGTACCAGCGCTAGATGCAGTGCTGTTTTTGACACCCCGGAACTCACAGGTCGATGTTGTGCAGTCGGTTGGTCGTGTCATGCGTAATGCTGATGGCAAGAAGCGAGGCTATGTCATCTTGCCGGTGGTTATCCCCGCTGGCGTTGAGCCGCACGAAGCTTTAAACGACAACAAAACCTACAAGGTGGTCTGGCAGGTATTGCAGGCACTCCGCTCGCATGATGATCGCTTTGACGCGCTGATCAATAAGTTGGACTTGATTGGGCAAGACCGTAGCAAGATGGAAGTGATTGCCGTCACTGACAAGGTCAACAAAAAGCCGGATAAAAATAGCAAGAAACCGAAGGAAACCGGCAAGGGCAAATATGGTATCGGTGACGATCAAGGTAATTATGGTTTGAAAGAACAAATCCCCCTGCGCTTTGAAGTAGGCGAAATTGAACGCGCCATCTACGCCAAGGTAGTGCAGAAATGCGGAAACCGCAGTCACTGGGAAGATTGGGCATCAGATATCGCCAAAATTGCCAAAACTCATATCGGCAGAATTACCGCAATTCTCGGTAACGAAAAGAACGAGAAAGAAATTGCCGCATTCAACGCCTTCGCTGGTGAATTGCGCGATGACTTGAATGACAGCATTACCGATGGCGAAATCATCGAAATGCTGGCCCAGCATTTAATAACCAAGCCGGTATTTGATGCGCTGTTTGAAGACTACAGTTTTGCCCAGCACAACCCAATGAGCCAGGCTATGCAGGGCGTGCTGGATGTGTTGCAGGAACATAATCTTGATAAAGAAGCTGACACCCTAGAAAAATTCTATGCCAGCGTGAAGTTGCGTGCCGAAGGTATTACCAATGCCGAAGGCAAACAGAAAATTGTAGTGGAACTGTACGACAAGTTTTTCCGCAATGCTTTTCCGAAAATGACCGAGCGACTCGGCATTGTTTACACGCCGGTAGAAGTGGTGGATTTTATTATTCACAGCGTCAATGACATCTTGAAAGCCGAGTTTGGTCAAACGCTTGGTAGTGAAGGCGTGCATATTATTGATCCATTCACTGGCACCGGTACATTTATAACTCGCCTGTTGCAAAGTGGTTTGATTCCAACAGATCAATTAAAGAAGAAATATAGAAGCGAAATCCACGCCAATGAAATCGTGTTGCTGGCCTATTATATTGCGGCCATCAATATCGAGGCGGTGTATCACAGCTTAGTCGGTGGTGAGTATCAGCCGTTTGAAGGTATTTGTTTAACTGACACCTTTCAGCTTTATGAGAAAGAAGATCTGATAGACGAAATTTTGGTAAAAAATAGCGCTCGGCGTAAGCGCCAGAAGCAGCTCGATATTCGGGTGATTATGGGTAATCCACCATATTCAGTAGGCCAGAAAAGCGAGAATGACAACAATGACAATGTTGCTTATCCCCATCTGGACGAGCGTATCCGAAGCACATACGCAGCACAATCAAAAGCCACTCTTTCAAAAGGACTGTATGACAGTTATATCCGCGCTATACGCTGGGCATCGGATCGTATAGGCAATGCGGGCGTAGTTGGCTTGGTAACTAATGCCGGATTTCTGGAAGCCAATACAGCAGACGGATTACGTAAATGTTTGGTTGAAGAGTTTTCTACTATTTATGTATTTCATCTGCGAGGCAATCAGCGCACACAAGGAGAGCTTTCACGCAAAGAAGGGGGCAAGATTTTCGGTAGCGGTAGCCGTGCCCCAATCGCTATTTCCTTGATGGTTAAAAATCCTAATGCCAAGGAACACGGCAAGATTTATTGGCACGACATTGGTGATTACTTGAGCAGAGAAGAAAAGCTGGAAGCAGTGAATGCATTCGCGAGTATTGAAGGTATAACGAATGAAAGTTGCTGGCAAACGATCACGCCAGATCAGCATGGCGACTGGTTAAGTCAGCGTGATGACGGCTTTGCCAATTTCATTGTGTTGGGAGATAAAAAGGGCAATGCGAAAAAGCTGTTTGGTAATTTTTCTCAAGGTATTCTAACTGCCCGTGATAGCTGGTGCTATAACCCGTCCAAAGAAGCAGTCGCGGCTAACATGCAGCGCATGATCAGCTTTTATTGCAGCGAAGTGCAGCGTTTTAATCAAGTGCATGGCGGAATGGACAAGAAAGCACGCGAAAGCAAAGTGAATGGTTTTATTGATACCAGTCCTGAGAAAATCAGTTGGACACATAACCTTAAACAGGAACTTGTTCGTGATAAGAAGTTTGAACTAGAGAGATCGAGCCTGACGCCGAGCCTTTACAGGCCCTTCACTAAACAGTGGCTTTATTACAATCGCAGCTTCAATGAAAGGGTTTATCAAATGCCGCGAATTTTCCCAAATGTAACATCAGAAAATATGATGATTTGCACGCTTGGGACGGGTAGCTCAAAAAACTTTTCAGTTCTGATTGCGGATACGCTTCCGAACTACGATGGAATGGAAAAATCACAATGTTTTCCGCTGTATTTGTACCAATCAGATGAAGAATGCGACGAGATTGATCTTGAAGACACAGGCGATATGTTTGTCGCTAAATCCGATAAATTTGCCACTAACACCCGTAAAGATGCCATCACCGATAGTGGTCTAAAACATTTTCAGGATGCCTACCTCGGTGAGATAATCAGCAAGGAAGACTTGTTTTATTACGTTTACGGCTTGCTGCATTCCCCCGACTATCGCGAACGCTACGCCGACAACCTGAGCAAAGAACTGCCACGCATTCCCGCCGTCAAAACCGCTAAGGACTTCTGGCATTTCTCCAAAGCAGGACGCGAGCTGGCCGAACTGCATTTGAATTACGAGACCGTAAAACCCTATCCGGTAAAAATGGAAGTGTCGGGTAAGACCACGCTGGCCGATGACGACTATCGCGTAGAAAAAATGAAATACGGCAAGAACGGCAAAGAAAAGGATTTAACCATCCTGATTTACAACCACCGCATTACCTTGACCGGCATCCCGCTGGAAGCCTACGACTATGTGGTAAATGGCAAACCGGCACTGGATTGGGTAGTAGAACGCCAGTGCGTTAAAACCGACAAAGACAGCGGAATCGTCAACGACGCCAACCTCTGGGCAACTGAAACTGTAGGCGATGCGAAATACCCACTGGAACTATTTCAGCGTGTGATCACCGTTAGCCTGGAAACCATGAAGATTGTGAATTCGTTACCTGCTCTGGATATTGACTGACTGGCATGAGCATCTGGGATGCCGTTGCTAAGCTAGCTCGCGATCTTCTAGGAGAGTCGGCACCTGTTGTACGTGATTTATCCAAGATTGAAAAAAAAGTTATTCCAGAATCTGGCAAGAGACAGACAAAGAAATTTACGTCTTTCGCTGTTCCGCTTGAAGATATTGAGGTTTTGCCCGAATATGAATTTATTTTGCAGGCATTAAAAATTGGCTGCCCATCCATATTCGTGACAGGCAAAGCTGGCACGGGTAAGTCGACGCTGATTCAATGGCTTTGCCAAAAGTTAGAGGGTTGTGCAGTGGTTGCACCAACTGCCATAGCAGCAGTGAATGTTCAGGGCGATACTATTCACTCATTGTTTGGCTTGCCGCCAACGCATATTGATCCTGATGAGAGCTTTCGTCCGAATCCTAAAGCTCGCTTGGTACTTGAAAACATTAAGTATCTGATTGTTGATGAAGTGTCGATGGTATTGCCGAATATTGTGGATGTTATGAGCAACACACTGAAAAGAATACGCCGCAATAATCTGCCGTTTGGCGGAGTTCCAACCATTTTTATTGGCGATCTTCTTCAATTGCCGCCGGTTGTTAGCAGCCAAGAGGAAGTTATTTATTTTTCACACCGATATCGGACCCACCACTTTTTCTCAGCCGATATTTTCAAAGAACAAAAGATCATGCCGGTTCCATTAGTTAAAGTAAGGCGGCAGTCTGATATAGAGTTTATTGATGCGCTGAATCATATTCGAATGAATGATAATTTTCGGGAACACATTGCCTTGTTTAACAGGCGCTGTTTCCGAGATAGGCCAAGTGATTCAACCGCAGGCATTTATCTTGTACCCACAAATGCTGCGGCCAAGACGATCAATACGCGTGAACTTGATTCACTTCCAGGAACAATCAAGCTATACGAGGCGGTTACGACCGGTAGCCTTCCTGCAAATAAGTGGAAGCTCAATGTGCCAGATCTGCTTGAGTTGAAAGTAGGCGCAAAAATCATTTTCCTTAAAAACAAAAAACCGCAGTGGATAAATGGTGATCAAGGCGAAGTTGTGGGGATTGAACAAGATCATCTAAGGGTTAAAAAACAGGGCAGCGACAACATTCTAATGGTGGGTAAAGAGACCTGGCAGAAATTCAAATTCACTTATGACTATGAAACCCGAAAGATCGAACGGGAAGTGGTGGGGACTTTCGAGCAACTTCCGGTGGCATTGGGCTGGGCAATCACCATCCACAAATCGCAGGGCTTGACCCTTGAGAATTTAACGCTTGATTTAGGTAATGGAGCTTTTTGCGAAGGCCAGACTTATGTGGCCTTGTCGCGTGCAAAAACGATTGAGGGGATTACGCTGGCCAGACCCATTTCGATGAATGACGTGAAAGTTGATCATGCTGTTCTAGAGTTTTATAAACAGCTTGGAATAGAGCAGTAGATATTCCGCAGGTATTCTATTGCGCTTCATTTAGGGCATGTGACCGAAGAAATTCTGAGAATTCAGCTATCCGCATAACATCAATCCCTATGAAAATGCCGCTTTCGTGAGAAAACCAAGCACGCAGTGGCGAGCGTTCCGGTGAAAGGGTCGTCCTCATCATAATCACAATTTGCTCATTGATTTTTTTCTGTTCTTTCGCTGCATAACTCATTCCGCCGACGCATTCGCCGCCTTCATCGAAAAACAGACCTTCACTCTGCAAGCCTTCTGACTGAAAACGAACCTCGCTTGTCCAGGCGGGAAATGGGTCAAGTGAAATTCGCATGTCGTCTTCATTAAATAAGCAGCCCCCCGTCCAGGGTGCCAGCACTCGAACGGGAAAGGGAAAGGTGTTATCGGCCTGCTCCAAATTTCCGTCACATCGTTTAAGTAGTTCGGCACATGCCAACTTTATTGAAAACCAATCACCGCGTCCACGATGGGTGAATGCTGAAACCTGTGGCAAGGCCAAGGCATCTGCCAGCATCGCATAAAAACTATCGGGGTAATTTTGCTTGGGATGAAAGCGAAAATAACGACTCAGGTGTTTATCGAGATTATCTTCCTTTAAGGCAAGATCATTAGGATGTACATTTCGTTGAATCAGGTCCATTTCATATTTGATCAAGGGCTCGGTTTGAGCAAGGACGAAGGCGCGCGCGGCTTCGACCTCAGGCCAGTAACTAGCTGCCTGTTTAGTAACCGCCAACAAATAACCAGCTTGTTCCCAGGCAACGTATTCTGGCTTAGACGCATAAGCATCCACATCCCATGATCGATACCAGGGTAGCTCGGTAATCTTGGAGCGCATATGACTTGCGCCTTGCTCTTCGATTAAAAAATGGAACCACCATGAAAATTGTTGCGGGACTAAGCTTTCAAATTCAATATCGACATATTCAATAAGTTGGTCGGCAGAAGTGAGCCGAAATAATTCAAACACTCGAAATCCGTTGCGCGCGCTATTGAGCAGGCTTTCTATTGGCTTCATATCGATCCGTGCCAGCAGGCCATCCACCAATTGGATACCATCAGAGGAGTTGTTTGGGAACGTCATGGTCGTCGGCTTTTTGAGGAAGCGGTTTTATTATCCAACCTTGGCCTCTCAAAAACTGAGAAAGGCGCCCATTAATCCCGTCATGACTTATCTTGCATAGTTGCAAGATGCCCTTGTTATTGCTGGCACCGGTCTGCCGTGCAGTTCAACCGGTTAAAGCTGAATCGCTAGCTCTTGTTGAATGGCTTATTTCGACCCAGAAGAGACATACGCAAAAATGCAACCTGCCCCGGCCGCTAATGCGCGCGTACTCGCGCTTATCGATGAGCGGGCCTTTTGTTGGATGACACCGTCATCTCGCACCTCAGTCCCTGCAGCCCCCTTTGGACGTTGATAGATGCCCAACGCACAGCCGTTGACGGATGCGCCCGTTGCCGCGACCTGGCCAACTGTGTTTGCCACGGTATTGATCTAACTCAGAGTGGCCTTGCAGGCTCGCGGGCACCAGCGCTGCCTTGTCTGGCAAAGCGCTTACCTTGACGGCAGCGAGGGCTGAAAACACGAGCATGAAACTGCGTGCTAGACTGCCCGGGTAATTGAAGTCACGCACGCTTGATTCGGCCCAGGAGTCATTGCCCATGGATATTTGCACGCAAGCAACAAAGCCGCGACTCGCACTGGCGCTCTTTGGACTGACGCTTGGTCTGGCGAATCCGTGCGATGCCCAGGACGAGGCCCAGCCCGTGATTACGACGATCAAATCGCCGGCCTGGGTCGCCTTAGGCGGACAGTTCAAGCGAGGCTTATCGGTTCTTGACGACAATGGCAATATCACCGTTTATGGCGTCGGTTCTGACAACGCTCTTTGGACGGTTTTGTCCACAGACAAGGGTGTGCACTGGAACAGCCCTGTCAGCCACGGCGGCCATCTTGGCTCGGGCCCTTCTTGCGAGCAGGACCCTGATGTCAATGGCGTGCGCTGCTTCTGGAAATTGGGTGGCTCGGTGTACGGTCAGTTACTGAAAACCGAGGGCGACGAGAAACCTATCCCGATCCAGGGAAAGTTCCCAACGACCCAGCCAAGCGTGGTTTCTGGCTATGTATTTGTCCGAGCTGACGACAATCAACTCTGGGTCGTTCGTACTCAGGGCGGTCAACTGTTGTGGGATTGGGAATCCAGGGGTGGCGTTTTGGCCGGCAGCCCTTCATGCGTAACAGTAAGCAGCTATCACGACGCTCGCGATAAGCCCAATACCAGCCGACCTTTGTTTTCATGTTTCGTAATTGGTAGCGACGGCTGGGTTTGGATGGAACGGCACGATGATGTCTACAGCAAACAAACGGATGTTTACCATAATGTCTGGACGAAACTTAGCGGCATGGGCCTTGATGGCATCAGTGCCTGGCACAAAGAAGGAGGATTGACTGGGGTCATCCTGGCAGTACGCGGCCTTGATTCCATGCTCTGGACAGGACGCGAAGTGATTACACAAGGGGCGAGCCTTCAAGATTCAAAAAGCGAATGGCAATGGCAAAATTACCCTGGCGAAATTTCATCCGTTCCGGCTTGCACGTCAAGTTATTGCTTCGCCATTCTTCCAGACGGTCAATTGGGATTTCTAGATTTGTCAGGCCGGCTTTGAGCTTTACTGGTGACCTTGTATCGTTGGTGAGATAGGAAGTCCAAAGCCCCTTTCCGCATGAGAGCGGCCAGAACGAGCCAGACTAAATTGCTGTTTGAGCGCTAGCAAATCGCAGGTCTGCGACTGTCTCTTCATGGCCGAACAGCGCCCATTGATGGGCGCTGTTTTCGTTTAACTCAGACTTCTGTTTGTTCCGCCATCTCAAGTGCATCGTCCACTTCGATTCCAAGATATCGGACGGTGCTCTCCAACTTTGTGTGACCAAGTAGAAGTAGAACGGCTCGTAGATTCGTGGTTCTTCGATAAATCAGGGATGCCTTTGTACGGCGCATCGTGTGGGTTCCATAGGCGGAACCCTCTAGTCCGATCATCTCCACCCATTGGTGAACGATGCGGGCGTATTGACGAGTTGAGAGATGCTGGGATTCATGCAGTCGACTGGAAAACAGATAGTCGTGTGAGGCTAATCCTGATTTTTGCATCCAGACAGCGATCGAGTTTCGCGTTGGCTCAGTAATCTCAAACTGCACTGGCCTCTGTGTCTTTTGTTGCATCACCATAGCCCTCGGGGAAATCTGGCTGCCATGACATATATCTCGTAGTTTCAGTTTGACCAAATCGCAGGCTCGAAGCTTAGAGTCGATGGCCAGGTTGAATAAAGCTAAGTCTCTTGTGGATTTGGCTAATTCCAGCCTTACTCGAATAGCCCAAATATCACGTTGTTTTAGTGGCGCCTTTTGACCGATCAGTTTTCCTTTGTTCCAGGGTTCATGGGTTGAATGTAATTGGTTCATGGCAGAGCTCCAGCCGGGAGGTCTAGCGTGCGCTGGTCTGTCTGATTAATTGATTAATGAGACCATTAAGGGGGTCGCTTTGCGACCCAAAGCGGCCATTCGCCGGGTCCAACTTTGCGCCGCAAAAAAGATCGATGTTGCCGAGTGAAATGCCGTAATTTTCGTGCATTATGGACAGGTATGTGAGCCCGGATTGATCTGGAGAAATTATCATGCTGAAGCATGTTCTAATTGCCGTTGCACTTATTGTGCCAGCTCCGGAAATGTTGATTTCCCGAAACGCTATTGCGACGCCACACGGCTGGACTGCGATAAGCCAACCCGTTGGCGACAACTGGCGATGTGCAAATTCATCGCGTGAAGAATGGGCGGTATCAGCGGGACCAAACAATACCGTGCAAATCTCCCCGCACAGCGCAAGAGTGGACGTCAGGCTCGCGCTACCTGACGGCGAGCTCGTCGGTACCAATCAAGGTGAATTCGGCGGAATGATTGAATGGGTGACACGCGATACGAAGCGTCACATGGTGTTGCCCGATGTAAATCCCGTTTCATTTACGACGCGGGGTGATGATGTCTTCGTTGCTACCGGATTGGCTCACTTGAGTCTCGATTCGGGCGCGATATTCAGGATACGACGAGCGAAGAATGGCGACTGGCAATCTTCAAAGGTGATTGATCTTGGTGAGGCACCCAACGCAAGCTTCCGCGTTGGCGATACATCCTGGGTTGTCCTTACCACTAACGGCGTCACCCGTATCGATCTTCAAAAGCTTACGCAAGATCGGATCTATCGCAACGAGAACTGGTGGCAACTCTATGGCAATTCAATTGTTCCTCTTGGCGACTCATGGATTATTGGCGCCCGTCGTGCGGTGATCAGGTTGACGCCGATTAATCAGAGCTTTTCCGAGGACTGGCTGGTCTCCGAACAGTGCAGGCTACTTGTCGCACCAAATTGCGCGTGCAAGCCGTGAACAAAATCGCGCGACTGGTCGAATTACTATTGTTGTGGCTGCTGCCAATAGCGTTGCTTGGCACCTGCTTCTACGCCTTCAAGCAATGGGAACCAAGCAAGGAATACAGCAACTCGATGGCTTTTGTTTTCCTGGCAGTCATCTGGTTGTTGGGCATTAAACAATTGAATACTGGATTACCGGCAAGGCGTGCAAAACTTTGGGCAGGAGCATCGCTCCTTTGCGTTGTCAGTTTGCTAACAGGGCTGGCATTTTTCCGGCTTTATCCGTTGAGTGGCGCGTTCTGGTTTGTTTTCTTTCCTGGGCTGCTTGTTATCGCCAACACCTTGCCCGAGAAGTCCTAAGATTTATCAGTCCACCCAACCGAGGCTCAACGGACACTCGACGGGTAGCTCGCGGGGCACACTAGCTTTTGCGCCAGTGATCATCTCGATCCCGGGAATCGTACGCGCAGGCAACTCTTCCGACAATGTGAAAAAGCAGACTTCCTGACCGTCGTCTTCGCCAACTGTCCACACATGCAGTGAACAACTGGCCGACGCGTAGTCCGTCATCGTCATCCCTAATGGCGGCGCGCAGCGCATGCCGAAAATTTCCAGTGCGCGACTGCAATCGTATCCACACGAGATGTCGTAGCGCGCTTCAAGCGGCCTCGGCGAGAAGAGGATGCCCCATTCACTGATCGACATCGACTGCGTGACGCTACCAAAGTCGCGAAACTCGATGCCCGGGGCTCCGGACTGCCATTCGATGCGACGAATCAACACCGGCGAGTCGCCTTCTGCGAGTTGTGGAAATCCCCGCTCAAGCAATCGTAGTAGCACCCTCTGGCGCATTCCATCGGCACACGATACGAGGATGAACATGCCAAATATCCCAGCAATTGTCGGCAATATCCAATCCTTCATCGTGACTTCCTCCGCGTGCCAAATAACGGACCTCGGTGGAACAGCTTGATGAATGCACCGACCGCAAAGAACAGCAATCCGACCAATGGCAACATGATGACCGTTCCCGCAAACGGCTCAGACAGCCATCGTGCCGCTCTTTGCCTGAGCAAAGTTCGCCAGTTGCCGACCAATGTCGTTCCACCACCGAGCACGTCGGCCTCTGTGACTGGTACAAACCGAGTAATGCTAGCTGCCGTCTCTACTAGATCCATATTGAACGCAATCGTTCGCGACCCCGTCGCATCGGATACGCCGTCTGGAGCTGAAAGTAGTGCATCAATTACCGGAGTGCGCTGGTTTACGTAAGTCACCGAGCCTGGCGCGCCTTTGACTGCAAGCGATACACCACCGGAGACGGACCAAGCGCCAGCGGATACGACTTCTCCTTCGCCCCCGTCGTCTCCCGCCACACGGAGCGACAATGCTGTTATCGAGGTGACCGCTGGTCGCGTTGAGGGCAAGGGTGCGTCAAGCATTTCCGAAGGCATGATGGGTATACGTGCAACTGCATGGCAAATCGAGCTGTCGGTTGAGGTGATCTTAACGGCCGCTACATAGACACGGAGCGCATTAACCAATGACTGCAACTCCGGATACTCAGCCGTCCACTCGCTCATACGCGAGTTGACGTCAAGTGCAACTGCATTCATGGCGGGGTCCTCTCCCTCGATATCTTCGCCAGTGGTTAAATCATGGTTGTGAACAAACATTTTTGGCCACACAGATTCCAAATCCATCGCCGAGCCACTGATAGAAACTGTTGAACCATTGGAGTTGGCGGATACGCCAAAATCGTCTGAGCCATCGGCCAGACTCGCCTGCCTTAATCGTTCTTTGACTGCGTCAAGATATATCTTACGACTGGTCAGAGGAGGTGGCGACGACAGGTATCTCAAATCCGGAAAGGTTGGTAGTACCGTGGGTCCGAAGTTCGCGAAGGGGGACGGCGTAGCGACATCTGCAAGTTGAAACCAAAGGCGCGATCCATTCGGGGGCGGCAGCGTACCTCCTTCAACGTTCGTGAGCAAGTTGCTGACGACGCTGCGTTCGTCGGAGGAATGATAGCCAACTAGTCCCGGAGCGTGCGTTGGTCCGACGCCATCGGCCATCGCCATCCCACTCGCCAGCATCTTGAGCAAGACATCAGCGTCATACAACACTTTGCCGAAACGCGTTGTGCGCAACCATACGGGTGCAAACACCAATTTCGATTGCAACACCGGAGAACGGCTATCGATGTAACGATGCTCAAACGATGCACGGCCAATCCGAGGGTCATCCAAGGGGTCAATATCCGGCGGATCTACAAGCGCCGTTAGTTGCTCATGCCAGTAAGTTTGTCCTTCCGCACCAAATTCGTGCCCCCATGCAGCAGGGTCAACAGGATCAAGGCTGAAATACGGATCACCGTGGGTGCAGGCTAGTCGAAATCCGGTGAGCAACTGTGCGGCATCGAAGTGCTGGAGATTGTCAGCCGATCGACCTGAGAGAATAATGCGACCTTTGTCGATCAGTATCCCGTCTACACTTAGATTGATCGGCATGCGAGATGCCGCTGCTTCGGAGAACGATATCCCGCCGGGCAATGGCTTTGGCTCAGGTGCCCGCACTATCAACCAGCCGGGATGTGTGTCGTAGTTGATTAACGCACGATCACCCGTCGTCAATTTCACGTACGGCTTGAAGGGCTCGGTATGCCCCTGAAGTACCCATAAAGTCGCCAGATTCGCTTCGAGTACGTCCTCATTGAGTTGGTGTGGTTTGCCGCTGTCGAACGAGTCGTAGGCCTGTGCGGCAGCTGATGCCAGCTTTATGATTTCAGGGTCGAAAGACGCGGCGAACGCTGGGGTGATGGCTTCACGCTTTTCATAAACCCGATCCCAATTGATATCCGGTATGTCAATCTCTTTGTCTTTGCCGTCCTTAACCGCTTGCATAACTTTGGCCGTTTCATCGAGTGCAAGCAGAGCCTTGTCGAATCGCAGGGTAACTTTGTCAGCACTCTCACCACCTTCTGTTGAACCCGCTTCCTTGGTTAAAGAATGACCTAAGCCGGGGCCAAGGGGCTTGCCTTCGTTCTGATGGAAATAGACGTCCTGCATCGCGTGCAGATACTGGCCGACGCCAAGCAAGTAGGCTTCCTCTCCTTCTACGCGCTTCGGAATTGCGTGTCGTAGTTTGTTGAGATTTTCACGAACCTTTTTTGGGTCATTGTCTTTCTCAAACATGTGATAAGTAGTTCCGCGTTCCTTCCAGCCTGTTGCTCCCGCACGATCGGTGAGGGACTTGTCGTCAATCCAATTTTGTGGAATTTTGACGATGCTCTCTATATGCACCCAGGGCATTGCAGTAGTGGACCGATTTTCGTCCATGCTCCAATCAGCGCGCGCGATAAGTGCGGCAGACTTCTCATCGATGGCTTTAAGTCGGGCAAGATAGTGCGTCATCGCAAGATGCGTATCGTAGTTACCCGCCAATGCGGGTTCCGCCGCCAACAGCGCAGCCGAAACTACACAGCACAAAAGGCGGTCGCGGTTAGGCATCACTCAATCCGTAGTTGCTAGCCGGTTAATCGCACGTTGCAACTTATATGCGAAGATTGGCACCCAAACGAGCCATACCACCAGCCATATACTTGGTCCGTACTCTTGCCCGCCAAAGGCGCTCAGCAGGAACGTGATGATCATTGTGATCGGTAACCATTTGCCTATGGGCGGCTTTTGTCCACGTAGAACGAACTGGAAGTTGACGCGATCTACTAGCCGCGTCCACATAAAAAATACCCAATAAAAGTTGAAAAGTGGAATCAACAGCAGCCCTAAAGCAGCGCCACCGGATGGGTCGTTGCGGGCAATCTTTGGCATCTTGGCGTGCTTCAACGAGTAGTTGATCACAAAGAAAAAGTTGACCGTGAGAATGCTCAGCACCACAGCCACGGGCACGGAAAATGTGGTCTCGAATGAATGACGGGAGTACGCAGCCCGCTCATCTGGCGATAAGGTCGACGGGTCGGCGCGGTAAACCTCGGCCCCTCTAGTAGCGGGTAGAGATGCACTCGATATGGGTGGCGGTCCTGTGGGTATCGGCGCCTCTGCAACCGGCATCTTGTTCCCGCAAAATCTGCATAGAATCGCTGGTGCAAGAATTTCCTCCGCACAAAACGGGCAGCGTTTTGTTCCAATCCCGATCGGCTGATTCATGGCGCCTCCTCGAAGGGTTTAGCGACCCTAACATATTCCATTTTAAACGTAGAGTCGAGCAGTCTGGGCCAAGTGACACTGCTGAGGCTGGAGTTAAAGACACAAGTAATTGTTGGGCATGCGGCACTTGATCGCAGAGCCGTTAAGCACACGAAATACAACGATCCAAATGTCTGCTCTTGGCTGCGGATTCAACTGGTGGATGCAACACACTAATCACTGCGTAAGCAGAAGGAGTGTTGCAGATGAAGCAAAGAGCACGGATTTATTACACCGATACCCAGAAAGCCTTGATGTGGGATCGCTGGCGCAAGGGTGAATCCCTCCAGCAGATCGCACAATTGTTTGATCGGAATCATTCGTCGATACAGCGTATTCTTGCTGAGACCGGCGGGATACGCCCAGCCGCTCGACATCGTTCGAGATTGGCATTGACGTTGGCAGAACGCGAAGAGATATCGCGTGCTGTCGTGTCGGGACACTCGATTCGTTCAATAGCAGTACTTCTCGGACGAGCACCATCCACCATCAGTCGAGAGATGAAACGCAACGGCGGCCAGGAATGCTATCGGGCGAATCTAGCTGACCAGAGCGCTTGGGACAGGGCTTGTCGCCCCAAAGCGTGCAAATTGGCCGAGAATCCAAGCTTGGCCAGCATCGTGTCAAACAAGCTCCAATTGCAGTGGTCACCGGAGCAGATTGCTGGGTGGTTGAAACAAACTTATCCGAACGACGAGAATTACCAAGTGTCACATGAAACCATCTACCGCAGTCTATTTATTCAAGCGCGTGGCGCCTTGAAGAAGGAGCTGTTACAGCATTTGCGACGCACGCGCGTCATGCGCCGTTCGCGCCATCACACGCAGAAGACCAACAACCACGGCAGAATTATTGACACGGTATCTATCAGTGAGAGACCCGCTTCTGTGGAGGATCGGGCGGTCCCGGGTCACTGGGAAGGTGACTTGTTGTTTGGAAGCGGCAACACGCAAATTGCAACGCTGGTTGAACGTCAGTCACGCTACGTGATGCTCGTAAAGGTTGCGAGCAAAGATACAGATACAGTCATCAATGCGCTGATCAAGAACGCTCGCAAGTTGCCACAAGAACTCTACAAGTCTTTAACTTGGGATCGGGGCAAGGAGATGGCTGGCCATAAACGCTTCACGCTGGCGACTGATATCAAGGTCTATTTTTGTGATCCACAAAATCCTTGGCAACGCGGATCAAATGAAAATACGAATGGATTATTGCGACAGTATTTTCCCAAGGGAACCGAAATTGCTTCGTATTCACAAGCACAACTAAATGCAGTAGCAAGAAGATTAAATCAACGCCCCAGGAAAACTCTGGACTACCAAACGCCTGCTGCTATATTTAACCAAACTGTTGCGTCCACCGGTTGAATCCGCA
>JAYSQD010000060.1:0-1431 GCA_043721835.1 Arenimonas sp.
TAGGATGGAAACACCCACTTTGCCGCACGAATGTCACTCAGCTCGCGGTTCTCAACCACCATCACGTGGAATTGTCGCGGCAACAGGATAATGGCAAAAGCGGAAAGCGTTCCCATCACAATCCAAGTTGTGGGATCTGGCGGCTTAGAAATTTGCGACCAGATACGCGGTGAGATCTGTGCGTGGTTGAGCAGATCGGTAAACCCGTCAAACATTCCGTAGGTTACGAACAATCCAACGACCAGAAACGCTATGAGCTTGACCACAGATTCGGCGGCAATGGCGAGGATCAGACCGTCTTGATGTTCTGCGGCATCAATTTTGCGGGTTCCAAAAGCTACTGCAAATATGGCCAATACGATGGCTGCACTGAGTGCCAAATCGGGGACGTCCGGCTGTGTCGCCTCGTTGAAGGAGCCGATGACGGCCAACAGCGAAGAGGAAATCGCTTTAAGCTGCAACGCCACATAGGGAATAATGCCGATGAGAGCGATAATCGCCACCAATGCAGCCACAATCTCGGATTTGCCATATCGGGCGGCGACAAAATCCGCGGTCGACGTGATATTTTGAGATTTTGAGAGGCTAATGATACGGGCGAGGAGCCTTTGACCGAATAAAAACACCAAAATCGGCCCGATATAGATCGGGAGAAAGTTGATACCGTTGATAGAGGCGACACCAACTGAGCCGAAAAACGTCCATGATGTGCAATAAACGCCAAGCGACAAAGTATAGATAACTGTGCGGGCGCGGCCCCGCACCCACCTCTGCCCTTTGGTGTCGCCATAGTGTGCCACAGCAAAAAGCATGCAGAGGTACAACACCGCTGCAATCAAAACGCCCCAAGAGGCAATCACAGGCCGTTACTCATAGAGTCTTTTCCATTTGAAGCGGTCGCAGTCGCAATGCAGCACTTTAGCTTGAGATCGGGGAATAGGTGACAGACGTTATTTTGAAATGAATTTGGGCTAACTTCAATGCAATATGATAAAAACCTCCAATAAATCATCAGGATAGCCTTTTAACTGTGCACTATTAACGATATGAAGTCCGCGCCTCTTTTCTATTTGTGAGCAATGCGTTAATTAGACGTGATCGTTTTGATCATATTTGACGCTTCTGCATTTCCGGCAGCCGATAAATCTATAATAAGGGGGACTTCATGCTTCAGGAATTTAAAGACTTTGCTCTGAAGGGCAACGTCCTTGATCTCGCCATCGGCGTTATCATGGGCGGCGCATTCGGGAAAATCATCACGTCGCTGGTTGAAGACGTATTAATGCCGATTATTGGCATGATCTTTGGTTCGCCGG
This sequence comes from Arenimonas sp., assembly GCA_043721835.1. Lineage (GTDB taxonomy): Bacteria > Pseudomonadota > Gammaproteobacteria > Xanthomonadales > Xanthomonadaceae > Arenimonas. The sequence goes on from JAYSQD010000060.1 coordinate 1,317, forward strand.
ATTTCAGCGCTCTGCATCTCGGCGCAATCAAAATCGGCAACTTTATCAATTCTGCTGTCAGCTTCTTTTTCATTGCTGTGGCCTTGTTCGTATTCGTCAAAGCCATCAATTCGGC